>JALVWL010000109.1:0-325 GCA_027034965.1 Candidatus Omnitrophota bacterium | reverse complement strand
TTGAAGATGAAACATATCTCAGTAAATAAGAATCCTTCTTGCTTCATTCTCCCTCCATCCTCAAAACTTGAGTTGTGGTTTTTAGTTTTGCGTTTTTAGTTTTTAGTTAATATTATTGCATAATTTGAGTCAAGAAGATATTATCCTAGCCTCTATGCCAAGCTCACTGAACGCGCGCAGGGTCTCCTGATTGCTAGTAAGGTAAATAACCTGCCATCCTGACTGAACCAGGGACAACAAGCTCTGGACCTGCTTGCGCAGTCTCAGTGCATCAGAGAATATAAAGACATCATCGAGCACGAGAAAGGCAGGCTCTTCATACAGC
>JALVWL010000108.1:5553-11774 GCA_027034965.1 Candidatus Omnitrophota bacterium | reverse complement strand
TTCTTCGGGAATTATTTCTATCTTGGCCAAAGCAGGAAATTTACGAGGATGATCTTCATTTATCTGATATTGAGCTAAATCATAATCCAACAGGATTTTATAGCAATAATGTTCTTCTATTGCCTTCCCCTCTGGATCTAAGAATCTTACACGCCAACCACCATTGGGCATCCTGTTACCCCCTGTTTTACTTCTTCCAGTCTTCTATTATTATTTTCCGGCCGGAGAGTCGAACGCTTAGTTTTTGTTTCTTGCGCCAGCCGAGCGCCTGGATGAACTCTTTTGGTATGGTTACATAGTAGGTATACTGGCCTGTCATTGTGAGTTTGCGCACTTTTTCGTTCTTTTTCTCTTTTGCCATATATGCCTCCTGTTAATACGTAGTATAGTACGTATTATTTTAAATATCAATGGAATTTATTCTCTTTCTGCAAGGCCTTTGTCTAATAAGATTTGGTTGAGAAACCGCCCCTCTTGCATTATTTTGTATGGGGCGTCTGTATCTCTTGAGTAATATAGGTCTACTAAGTATCTGTCGTATTTGTCCCTTCCGTGGCTTTTGATTATTATAAAGGGCAGGTCTTTGAGCTGGTCTTCTACAAATCTATAAGCCTCTATTCCTTTGGCTTCTGTCAGCGGCGGGGCATCTATTGCGCGCAATCTTACTTTTTGCCTGGACCATATCTTGAAGCCGCAATCTACTATTAACCAGATGGTGTCGCCGTCTATTACTTTTTCTAGGTAGGCTTTATATGTATAGAGCTCTTTCGGAGAGGCATTTGATTTTATGATTTTATAACCAGCTTTTGTCTTGCGGCTCTCTACTATTTTTGAGTTTATTCTGGTTTGGCCTGTCTCGTAATAGATGTTGAAGCCACAGTCTATTAAGACATTTTTATTTCCGGGGATCTTGAATGATGTATATGTATATAATCTGCCTTTGTACCGGGTAAGTTTTTTGGGAGGCAATTTTTTTGTTTGTAAGGGTTGTTTTTCTCTTTGCTGCTTGATTAGATTCTCTAATGCGCGTTTTGACATATTTTCTTCTAATGCCTTTTGTTCCAGGAGTTTCCTCTGAGGTTCCTGGTTTATTGTGCTCAATACTCTGTAATGCGACCAGGGAAGAATTTGTTTCGCTGCAAGGGTTGGATAAGCCCTGTAAAACTTGAGCATCTGGTAAAGCAGGCGTTCTCCTATGTCAAGGTCTTGCGATAAATTTTGAATAAGGTGTATTGCGGTTGTGTGAGTTTTATCAATATAACCAGCTATTATCTTTCCTATCTTCCAGTAGGTTATAACCTTTTCTCTATTGTAGGCCTCTTGTGCTTTGTGCAGGCCTGTTTTTATCTCTTGTTTTATCCTGTTTAGGAGGCGGTTATATGTGTATTTTGCTGGGTTGTTTTTCACAAGTAAAGTATAGCATTTTTGAACACTGTGTTCAAAAATTAATGTATGTAGAGATTGTTCTCTTACTTAGAAAGGTTGCAACGCTATGGTGTTAGAAATAATTCAAGGAGCCAGCGAAATCTTCCTTATCCTAATATGTGCCTCTTCTAAGAATTCCGCGGCCATTTCATCTGGATATCCATCGGATATGATAATCTCTTCTATCCCGGCATTTATCAACATCTTTGCACATATTATACAGGGCTGATTGGTCACGTATATAATGCTTCCCTTTAATGCTACGCCATGTAAGGCGGCCTGAATGATTGCGTTCTGTTCGGCATGCAGACCGCGACAGAGTTCATGACGCTGGCCGGATGGCACTTTTAATTTCTCCCTCAAACAGCCGGTCTCATCGCAGTGCCTGATGCCAGAAGGTGGGCCGTTATACCCTGTAGCAAGGATATGTTTGTCTTTGACAATAACCGCTCCCACTTTTCTCCTCAAACAGGTGGATCTCTGTGAGACAAGATAAGCGATGTTCATAAAATATTCGTCCCAACCTGGCCGCATATCACAACTCCCTTAACTTAACACTAACTAATACCTTATTCAATGCTTCCATAACGTCTTCTACTTCTATGTTCCGCAGACACTGAAAGTCCTTTCTGCACCTATGAGCCAGGCAGGTCTCACAGGTTGCCTTATGTATATAAACTGACTCATAGTGCAAGGGTCTCCACCTGGCAGGAGAAAGCGCAGGGTCATTCCTGCCAAATATAACTACTGAAGGGACTCCCAATGCCGAGGCTATATGCACGGGCCCGGAATCATTAGAAATAAGTATATCACAACTCGCAATGCTGTACACGGATTCCTCCAGTGGAGTTCCAGTCTTATTCTTGACGTATAGTCTCAAATGCCGGGGCAATTCTTCTATAATCCGTTTAGCTATGTCAATGCTTTCCTTCCCTCCTATAAAGACCAGACCATAGCCTAGATGCAGAAGTTCTTTAGAGAGCCTTGAGAATCTCTCTATTGGCCACCTCTTAGATGGGCAGCTGGCATAGGGATGTATACCGATTGTAATCTGGGAGAAGGCCTTATCAATCTCTCTATCTAGTCTAAGGACAGGTATGGGCTTGCGCCACTTCTCTATACCCAACAATGGCAGGAATAACATATTATAGTGGACCTCGTGCATTGCGGCCTGCGATTTGGTGTATTTTAGGGTATGTGTCAAAAGAAAGCGGCCGCCCTTGATGTCCCAGCCAAGCCTCTTCTTTATCCCAGAACGGAATAACAAATAATGTAGTCTTAGATTAGGGTTTAAGGCAATAGCCACATCATAATCACCACCCTTAATCCACGAGAGAACTTTTCTAAAACCCTCCTTGCTCGTCTTTAGCTCGGCTTTATCGTATACAAAGGCAGTATCAATGGAAGGAACAAATTTGATAAGCGGATATATCACAGGAGAAACGAGTATATCCAACGTAATATCCGGATAATTGGTCTTTATTTCTTGTAGGAATGGAAGGCTTAGTATAAAATCGCCTATCCTATCGGTTCGGCAGGCCAAGATTTTCTCCATTGTCTTCTTTACCTGCCTTTTTCTCCAACAAGGTTATAAAGTCTTTTATCTGCTGTTTGGATTCAGCTGGGACCTTATCAGAATACTTCTCAAGGAATCTCTCGAGCAATTCTTTAATCCTGGAATAGTCTTTGAGCGCGAGCAATAATCCCATCTCTTGCCTTAACCCTGCAATAACCACCCCTATAGGCATATCTTTGTCATCTACAATGCTGTTAAGAGAGGAAATCGCTTTATCCCTATCTCCCAGGAGTGAATAGGTGAGAAAGAGGCCACGCCAGCCAACAAATCTCTCCTTGGGATCCTCTAGGGTAGTCCTGGAAGAATAGATATCAATGGCCTGGGTGCAAAGGCCTTTTTCTCCTTTTCTCAGACCAACAAAACAGCGTAGAAACGGCAAAGAGTCTTTTACTGCCGGATCTTCCTTGCTATATTTCTCAAAGATATCGAGAAACTTTAGGGCCGTATCATAATTCTTTTTCCTCACCAATATAAGGAAGACACTATCGGCAATCAGCTTGCGCTGGAAGGCATCCAGGTCTTTCAATAACCTATCCACAGAAGCTAGGTCAGAATTTGCAGCATAGAGCAGGGCCTTATACCTAATAACGGGTAATTCCAGATTCCTATCTTTGCAATCTTTTTCTAGTTCATCTAGTGACTGCATAAGGGTCTTATATTGTAATTCCGGGATATTATCAGTTGCTAATACTGCCTTTGAAACCTTGAGCCCTTCTTTATATATACGCCGTTCAAGGGAATACTGTCTTGAACAGCCTGAAAAAAATAAAACCAGGACTAATGGTATGGCCAACCAGGATATGTTATACAACGCCGTGGACCTTTGCATCATTATACCACCCCACCAACACTGAAAAGACAAGCGTATTTATGAAAATAGAGACCATATCTGCCACCAGAGGGAAGATAAAGATGGTTTCTGGCAGATTGATTACAATACCAGAACGCAAAAATACAGGCTCTATAAATATAAATGGAATAAACAGAGAAAAGGCGGTCAAAAAAAGGGCCACCGTGGGTAAGAGGTATCTGCGCAGGACCTTTATCCCTTCAAGAAAACCAGATAATCTTGCCTCGACAATCATAGCTATAAGGGGAAAGATAAAAAGAGATTGCAGGAAGGAATTAAATAATATAACCGAGGATAGGACAACAAGCGAGGCAATCTTAGGAGAAAGAGATATCTTCAATAGGCTGAGGAGCTTAATAAACACAACAGGAAAGCCCTTTTGTCCCAGGAAGAATAGTCCAATACTTATTAGGATATAGAGAAAAAACAACCAAAAATTAAAGACGACCCCTCTATTTCGCAAGGCCCTCCATAATAAAAGGATCAAGAAAAAAGAGGCGGCCGTACCTAGCAAGACATCAAAAAACCAGGAGGATCTTTTCAGGATTTCATACATCCAGAATATGTGCTGGGGATAGTGCAATGCAGCAGGACCCCAGAAACGCAGGATAATGGGCCCTGTTATCAATTTCAACGGCCATTGTACAGAATAAAACAAAATTGGAACCCAGACAACATACTTTAGCAAATAGACATAGAAGAAGGGCGCAAACAACTTGATCCTACGGAATGGTAAAGAGATAGACCTCAAAAACGAATCGCCTATCATAACAATTTTTACCACCTATGGTTATATTCCCTTGCTCAATAATATATGTTCTATTGTATCAAACAAAATCCGCAAGTCTAACCAAAAATTGGCATTAGAGATATAGAAGAGATCATAACGAAGTTTGTTCTTGACATCTTTTATGCAGGAATCGTAACGATATCTTACCTGTGCCAGGCCAGTGATACCTGGCTTCACCTTAAGCCTAGAATAATAATGGGGAATGACCTTTACCAGATCCTTTGCAATCTCTGGCCTCTCTGGACGTGGACCTACAAGGGA
The DNA here is from genome assembly GCA_027034965.1 of Candidatus Omnitrophota bacterium. Classification (GTDB taxonomy): domain Bacteria; phylum Omnitrophota; class Gorgyraeia; order S143-82; family S143-82; genus S143-82. The sequence goes on along the minus strand of JALVWL010000108.1, from coordinate 6,872 downwards.
CATATCCCCTTTCAAAACATTGAACAACTGAGGCAATTCGTCCAGGTGAGTCGCCCTCAGGAATCGACCTATCCGGGTAACCCTGGGATCATTTTGCATTGCCCAGACCGCACCACTGTGTTTCTCTGCATCCCTGCGCATGCTCCTGAACTTGTATATTGTAAATATCCTCCCCTGTCTGCCTAGTCTATTTTGCTTGTAGATAACAGGCCCAGGACTGTCGAACTTAATTGCTATGGCTATTAAGAGCATCAAAGGGGAAAAGACTACCAACAAAAACAAGGCAGCAAAAAAATCAAAGAGCCGCTTTAAAACCAGGTACAAAGAAAACCCTTGCACATCCTCACCTATAACCATAGCATTATCTATACTAATCTCCATTGCGCTCCTCATTCTATTTACAGGACTTACATTATTACACACTCCCTCTCTTTCATCAACTCAGATATATCCTTTCTTTAGTTAAAATTAAAACTAATCTGTGACAATAAAAGACCTCCCACATTCTTTTTAACATTAGCGGAGGGATTGGAAGCTGTTCTATCAGCACTATTGTTTAATTCTGCAAGCAATTTCTTGAGTTTATCTGTAGTTTCCTTTGGAAGGTTGTACTTTCCGCCTGCGACATCCCCCAGTAGCGCTGATATAGGAGGGAAAGATAAGACATCTCGCCAACTCAAAAGCCCCTCCTCAAACATAGAATTTATCCGGGATAATACATCATCGAGCCCAGCATCTTCAAATTCCTCTCTTAATGCCTGAATAAGGGACTCTACAGTTCCTTTATCCTCTATAGCTAACCTGTCGTCAATAGAATCAACGGCCAATGCCCTTTCTACAAAGTCTTGCACGGCCTCTGACTTATCTGCCTTCTTTGGACCGTAGACAGGGGTGGGTCTGCTTTCGACAAACAGACCAACGGAAGGTTTAACCCTATAAGGGATCTTTAATGTCTCCAAGGCATTGTTTATCCTATCAGCCACATCCTGGGGGACCTTAAAGACCTTCCCATGGTCACTGCCAGCACAATACACCACAAGACCAAAATCCATACCTGACTCTTTTAAGAGAGGTACTATTGACTCTTCTCCTGTTTGCTTACCGGTAATCGGATCTTTAAAAGGGTATTCACTAAATTTGATAAGACCACCAAATAACCTATTGACCAACCCATCTGTAATATAGCGCCTAACAGCTGCGGCAGGAAGGTCTTTCTTATTTGGATCAGTTGCATCTGTAGAGATAATGCCTAAATCAAGCATATCACTGTTTCTATCCAATAACCTGATAACAGCCATAATATGACCATCGTGTATAGG
>JALVWL010000108.1:0-5543 GCA_027034965.1 Candidatus Omnitrophota bacterium | reverse complement strand
TCTTTTAAGAGAGGTACTATTGACTCTTCTCCTGTTTGCTTACCGGTAATCGGATCTTTAAAAGGGTATTCACTAAATACGACCAATCCTCCTGACAATAAATCCACTAATTTCTTCTTAAGGTGTCTCCTTACGGCAGCTGCGGAAAGGCTCTTTTTCCTTGGATCCGTAGCATCCGCAGAAACAGCGCCCATATCGAGGTTCAAGTCTACAAGGATTCCAAGCATAGAAGTAATATGACCCTCATGAGGTGGATTCCCTTTCATCGGCCAATAGAAAATCGCCTTCTCAGGATTCGTTACATCCAATTCTCCTTTTCTAATCCTCTCTTTAAAATTCTCATATAAGTCATTACCAACTTTTTCTATTAATAAGCTTTCTTTAAAGTCTATCAATGCTTCCAATGTCTTTTTCTTTTCTCCTTCATAGGCCTTTAAAAGAGCTTTCCTTCCTTTTTGTAATGCCAGCAAATCATTCTCCTGCTCTATTCTTGCGATTACTTCTTCCTCAACCCCTGAATTACCTGCTTGGGTCTTGAAATATGTCAAGTCTTTGTCTCCAAAAACTGCCTTCCGTGTATCCCTTACCATCCTCATATAGGCCTTTTCTCCTATACTGACCTTTTCCATAGGATCCGCTGTCTTCTTTATGGCCTCATATAAATCCTCATAGTCCGCAAACGCTGTTCTATCAATATAGGGTGTTACCAGTTTCTCTAACATAAGATTATTAATTGCCCGAGCAAGCATATACTTTGCATCTTTCTGTCCTTGTTCCTGCACAGGAAGCTTGGATTTATCTTCTGGACGGATATAATTATTCTCCATTATAGTGAATAGGAACAAATCTATTATATGGAAGGCGTCACCTTTTAGTTCAACCTCTTTACCGTCTATTAAAACCTTACCTGTAGAAAAAATCTCGTTCAATCTCTTTAAATTTCTCACCACGGGATTTTTTTCATCCAAGAGTCCCCAATAAGATGGATCTCCCCATCTTTCCTTTTCCTTTAGTAAGTTATTGGCCTCCTCCACGGTATCATCTGCTTTCATAATAGACTCTATTATTTTTTTTATGTTTTCTGCAGCGGCTATCTGGTCCTCATTCAACTCTTCTATAGCATTCCATGGAGAATAGTAACCGTCTTCGAGGAGGCGAAGCACAGGATACGGGAGAAAATGCTTCTGCCTCCCTTCCCGTACAGCCGTAGAAGAAACCTTCATCCTGTTCCAGTTAAAGTGTAAGCCATCGCCACCCCAGAATTGCCTTAGCAATTCCTGATCCTCCTCTGTTACCACCTCTCCAAGCCGTTGAGAGATAAGCACCTCAAGGATTGCCCCAGGGAAATATTTACTAAATCGTTCTCTCAATGCATACATCTTCCCTACTGTATCCAGAAATTTAACTGCCTCGTCTCTGCCTTCTACTCGCTTACCTGCCAGGTAGAAGACCTCTAGCTTGCCATCCTTGTCCTTTACAATAAGGGCGTTGGAGATCTTGCCGCCTGTCCACATATTGTCCCTATCCGCATATTGTTCAACGAATTCCTTATCTATTACCAGAGCATCCTTGGACTGGTTTACAACCAGCAAATTCTGACCCATTACCTTGGCAGGTTCCACACCCTCAAATTTGAGCTTGCCAAATATCCTTACACTATTTGGATCCAGCCCAAAATCCTGGGCCAGGTTCCTCTCGTATATGTTATTCGCCTCATCAACGAATGGGACATCTGTTTCGGATACCACTGGATCCTTTGCCCTGGAAACAGGATCCTTATCTACCTGGCTATCTTCCCCTATAACCTCATCAACCTTGCTAAAGTCTTCGCCACCTCCCCTTACTGATATCCCTAAGTCCGATTCCAGTTCAGAAAACAGGTATTCCTTTGAAAATTCCTTAAGATATCCATACCTATCCACCCTGCCAAGGCCAACATCCGGGGTAATAAAGGAATCAACCAGTGAAGCAAGCCTTGTATTGGATACCTGTTCATCTACAGACATCTTTACCCACTGCGCCAGGACCATTGCATAATAGGCCTGTCGCAATTCAGAAAAGGCATCTGATGTGTTTATTATCCGCTTCAGCTCTGGAACTACCGTGGCCTCCAGGGCTGCCATTATCTTTTCCTTCTCTTCCTGCGGTGTTCTGCCTTCCAGAGCAACCCGTATATCAAGCTCTGCAGAATCAAGATAGGCGCTATTTTCATTCGTATATAGGCGCATCTTCCCAGGCACTATCCAAAATCGCGGCATAAAATGAGAAATTCCCATATCCTCTAGTCTACTCCAGAGGGCCTCACCCGTAGGGCTAGAGGGGTCCATAAGGCGATTTATAACCCGTTTCATTTCAAGATCCGCATTCAAAAGCACATATCCCAGGCGCGAGTCCTCAAGCCCCGCACCCATAACATTATCTTCCGTATTCAGTACAAACAAATCCACCCACCAGTTCTGCTTAGGAATCGCTAAAGCCGTATAAAAATAAGAAAGGATATCCTTATAGGGCTGCCCTGCCTCTCTTGTTATATCTTCCCCCTCCCATACAAAGGCAAGCTTTCCATTCTCTGCAAGCCTAATCCCTTTAAGTAAAGGGCGTTCTACACTCATATGTGTAGCAGAAGCAACAGGATAGGCATATAAAAAAGGAGAGGAAAGGCTTGTTAATAGAAAGAGAAATGAAAGTGACAGCGCCATTGCCTTCTTCATCAACATCTGAAACCCCTTCGTTCGAAACCGTTTTGCCAAGGTCTAGTTTTAAAAAGTATTTTTTAAGTATATATCAGCAGGCCCAAGAAATCAAGTCTTTCCTTGCCCTGCTGGCGTTTTGTAACCTCTAAAATCGACATTTCTATATGTTCAACAAAAAGTTATACTATATTTGAAACACCTATTGTATCCGGGGCAAATAAACCAATGAAACCCTGCCTAGATCTATACCACCTTTTGCAGTTACCGCCCCGTTTTCTGCCTTTTGCAACAAAGAGCTAGCCAGTTCATAGCCTACAGGGCTTTTGCTCCCGTAAAAACTAAACTCCTCCCTTAGTTCATCGCTCAGGCCTTGGGACATAATCACTGCAAGAAACCAGTTTCCAAGGATCTCATCTCCCAAAGAGAGTCGCCTCTCAAAACTGGCCAGGTAAAGTAGTCTCTCAACAGGAGAGGCCGATGAAAATTCCTCTCTAGTCAACAGGGTCTTCAAGGTCGCTCCTACCTCATCACTAAATGGCTCCCCATAGTATTCCTGGAAGCGAGCTACAATATTATCTAGCTCTTCGGAAGGCAGCGAGGCAGTCAACAAATCAGTCCAAAGGAATTCGATAAAGTCCGCTCCTTTATCCTCTAACTCTCTTATGGGGAATAATCGTCCGTCAGCATACCAGCCGATAACAGGCCTTCCTTCCACTGAATAGACTCCTATTCTATCATAGATTTTGTAACGCCTTTCATCCTGCGATATCGGAATCGCCTTTTCAAAACCGTTAAAGTAATCTACATCTATTTCGGTAATTATGTCTTCGGGCAGTATTTTCCCCTCCATTTTCTTAGCCCAGAGGTTAAAGAATATCTTTGCAGTTTCCAGGTCTTCAGACAGCACCCTTGGACTATCTATTCTGGGGAGTCTATCCCAAGATATGCCGTTTAGAAGTAATACAGCAGAGATGTACCTGGCAAAAACAGAAGAGTTTTCCTCCAGAAGAGAAAGGACATTCTCCCAGGCCTCCCGAGACCTATAATTATTCTCATCTATCTCCTCCAAGGCCCTAGATAACCGCCTGCCCCAATCCCAGATCCCCTTTGCCCTAGATTGCTCTTCTGTACTGCCCAGCTGATAATCACCATCTAAGAAATTCTCCCCAACTGTTATAAGCTTTTCTTTACCTTCACCCGCAAGATCTTTATCTTTTCCTACCCCTTCCACATATAGTCTCGCTACTGGTTCAGTACCCGAAAGTCTTATAGCAAACCAGGAATCATCTTCAAAAACTATCTTTACTCCGTCAAGCAAAATCAATTCTCGTATCTCTTTTCCGATATCTGATTCAATCTTTTTCCAATCAACAAACGGAAAGAGGGCAGACAATTGCCTGCCAGAGATCCTCTCTTGTCCGTTAGAGTCCCTTTTCAATCGCGAAAATAAAGACTCCAACTCAGACTTAAGTTCATCCGTCAAGGGAACATCTTTGCGCGAATAATCGTAAAACCTGTGAAGGATATTTTCCTGCACAAAATCAAGCATCTCTGCCATCGACTTTCCCTGATTTTCGAGGAAGTATGCCTCCATCATCACTGCCAGAGCAGACATCATTATTCCGTCGCCCCAGGTCTTTGTCCCTGGAAGGCCTACATGGGCGCTCTCTTCTCCAGCAACTACGATATCTTTGCCCTTCCATATCGGCTTCATATACTTAAAACCTACCTTTGTCTCCACTGCCTTCTTTCCATAGTCTCTAGCCAACGCCAAGGGCAGATCCGAGGTTGGTACTGTCTTAGCTACACCTCCCTGGCGGCCTATTTCATTAAAGAAAAACAAGGCCAAGGCGATAAATTGATTAGCAGATATAAAACTGTCTCTGGAATCAATTGTCCCAAATCTGTCTGCATCACCGTCAAGGGCAACACCAACCCCAGGAGACCCCATCGCCATTAGCCCATCGGCAAGAAACTTTGTAGTAGCTTGGTCAGGTTCCGGATGGCCAAGCCCTCCAAAGTCTTCGCGTGGATCTAGTTTTAAATCCTCTCCCTCTAGTACTTGCTCTGCCCCAAATATCTGTTTAAGGGTATATACCAGGGCCTTGCCACCTGCCCCGTGAAGTGCAGAAGGCATTATTTTCATTCCCCTATCCTTAATATAACTCAGCAGATCCTCTGCCAATGACTTACCAAGGATCTCAAACAAGGTATTTTTTACATACTCAGCATAGCTTTCTATCAATCTGTCGTGGTCTAAAAGAACGGGTTGTATCTCTTTAGGCGCGGTTGGGATAGGTTCTGCCAGACCATTTATAGACTCATTCAATCTGTACCCTAACAAATCCGTTATCTCTTCTTCAGCCGCACCACCATCGGCAGGGGTTACCTTAAACCCACTATCATCGGGTGGATTATGGGAGGCAGTAAAGTTGATAGCAAATAAGGCCTCATTCTCTGCTATAGCGTAGGCCACCTCCGGCGTAGTAACAGGCTCGTCAAAATATTTTACCGGTATCCCATAACGCTTAAGGACATTTACCGCAAGCTCTACAAAGTCCTTGCCCATCCTGCGGCCGTCCCTGGCTATAACCACACCTTCCCTATCACTTCCATATTTGTTCTTAAAATAGGCCTCGTTTTCCAGATAAAATCTGGCAAACCCCTCCAGGGCCTTCTCCATCTTCTCAAGGAATCTCTCCTTGGCCAGTTCATCACCGGCCGGGGGTATCTTAAACCTCCAACCTGAGGTGCCGAACTTTATCAGTTCCTCCTTGGAAAAGGTCTTTTCATATATCTCGCCCTTGGAGTTAATAACTACAGCCTTGTTCTTGCTTACAAAGACCCCCC
>JALVWL010000107.1 GCA_027034965.1 Candidatus Omnitrophota bacterium | reverse complement strand
ATAATCCATCTTTCATCATCTTCATAGAGAACTGTTGTAGAGCCTTTAATTCAGCTAATATTCCTTGTCTTATTGGAACTGCTTCACTGCCTTGACTGCTACTCTGCATCCGCGGGACATTCAGATTATCCATAAACCTATTCCATTGCTCTAGTTTCTTTGGATCAAGGCCTTTCAACTTCAATCCTGTCAACTGCTCAAACTCTTTAGGTGAAAGCTGCACTGACTTATTTCCAACGCTTTGTAATAGAGATAGCAATGCCTTATAAATCTTATCCTCTGAGGCATAAGAAAAAGTCCCGGATTTAACCATTTCATTTTGGGCAAGGAATTTTGCCAAAAGACGCAGAACAGAGACATCTTTACCAGTAAAATTACCAGGCGAAATTACTAAATTTCTGTCTTGAAAATAAATACTTCCTTTACTAACTATCGTATCAACAATCCAAGAAAGGACCTTCTCAGCTTCTTGCTTTGGCAAAGTATCTCTAGCTGGATGAAGAAGCCTGCTAAATATCCCTCTGCCCAGAAGCTTTTTCAGGTATTTCGATGGGATAGACAATTTGCCTGTATCAGGATTATAACTTGCATATTTCCAAATATTGTCGGTATCCGCATAGACTCCCATATTCTGCAGATGTCTAAACAAACTCGTCACTGCAATCTGCGCATCTGATTCGTCCGTCTGTGGTGGGAATCGGAATATAAGCGAATTTCCATCAAAATCAACTCTTACATTAGCGAGGATAGCCTGCACGCTATCTGCAATATCACCCGCAGATGCCATACCCGTAAACAAAAGAAATACGAATAATCCAGCAACAGAGGCCGTTAGCAGTCTGCCTGTGTCAAAACCTGTTTTGTCTACACGCCCTTTTCTCTTACTAATCCCAAGCTCATCTAAAAGCTTGCTTAGATCTGCTTTGTTAAGCGCTACCTCTGCTCCTTTGCTGAAACCGCCGATTGTCTGGCCTGATTTTATATGCATCTTCTCAAGGAAATCGCCTACCTTATCCTGCTCAAAAATATCCCTATAACCTTCAGGCGCATAGCCCATAGCAGATAGGGCAGATGCTATTAATTCCTCTGTGCTGATATCCTGTTTTGCCTTTAGAGTTAACTGCCCGTCTTTAGTCTTACTGACAGAGACTTTATCTGAAAGATTTGCGAAGTCAACATCTTCATATCTCTGCTTGGGCGTCATTTTGGTCTCAGCAACGAAGTTATTACTCGCGCTACTTACTGGATCTGTGGATGTCATCCTCTTCGTCGCATTTTTTACATCCTTCTCAGTTACACTGACACCACCGCCGATCACCTCAAACTCATCCCATCCGCTCTCTATTGCCCCCAATTTATACAATCTCAGGTATTCATCAAGAAACTGCCTCCTTGACCAAGGCGCTGCCTTAAGTCCGCCTACAACACCCTTATCTATTATCTGGGAAAACACTCCCTTTTTTCCCTGCATCTTCTCCTCATACCACATAGCGGCAACTATCGCCCGTACTGCCTGACGCAGGGGCATATAACGCTCATCGCTGTTAACAATCTTCTCTAATTCAGGCACGACCATCTGATTGACCTTGCGTTTGATAAAATCGCTAAATTCGCCAGCTCCCCTGACATCTGCCATTACCTTAAGCTCACACCTCTTCATCACCATCTCCGAGGGACTTTCAACAATCTCTATCCTTCCCGGTACTATCCAGAAGCGAGGGGCAACCTGCCACTCAAAATCTCCTCCCACACCTGCCTCATCCAGGACATCATCAAGAAAACCACTGTCAACAAATACGCGCTTTACGTCCTTTTTGAGCTCAACGTCAGCGGCAAGGAATACCTTCCCCAATTCAAGGAAGTTAAGGCCACTGCCTAATATCTGGGTATCCCGTAGGCCTGCGTTTAGGTTCACCCACAGGCTATCATCCGGCAAGGCAAGCGCTGATAGGAAGAACTTTACATTCATAGCCCTCTCTTCCCGAGAAGGGTTTGCGCCTTTGACAGGACTCTCCCACAGGATATCTATCAGGCCATCTTTATCCAATCTCATACCAGATATATAGGAGGTTGGGATATATCCTAATATGGACTTGGAAAGCGACTGCGATTGAAGACCTGACTTTAAGAGGACATCAAAATGAACTGAATTGACCGGCACAGCCCATGCTAGCTGTTGGAATACAAAAAGGACAGCAATAAAGAGATTTAGCAGTTTTACAATGCCCTGCCTGCGCATAAAGACCTCCTCTTATAAAAAAATAATCCATTACAAATCTCCCCCTTTTTCAGCTTGCGCCAGCGCCCCCTGACGCTCATTTACAAGAAGAAGTATAATAGCTATTCCCTAAAAATCAACCAACCACAGGCAGGAAATCATACCGCAAGCTCAAATGCCTTTTTCACCTCGTCGCCTGGGCTATGCAATATAACCCTATAATAAAACTTATTAAACCAGTCACTGGCCGCTTGAGAGGCAGCCTTTACTCTTTCGAGGATAAACTCCATACCATAAGGCAGGACAAACTTAAGCCTGTATTTGAGCCATTTTCTATAATGGCGCAGGACGTCCTCCATATCCATACCAAAGAATCTGTAATCCTGCATAACATCCCTGCTGGCGCCAATGCCTGTCTCTATGAGTTCCTTTAATTTATAAATATCTTTTTCCTTACCAAAGAGAGACAGCAGCCTTGCCATATAATAGGCCAGGGATTTCCTTGATATCTTCCTTATCTGGTAGCTCATATAATCAAACATCTTAAAGAGTCTTTCCTCATCAGACAGCCCTGGCTGGAGCTTGGCAAGGAT
>JALVWL010000106.1 GCA_027034965.1 Candidatus Omnitrophota bacterium | reverse complement strand
CGCAGGATCAGTCTGATGGCATGGTCAGTGGTGTTGTTAAAATCGGCAGAAAAACCAAGTCCGGTGAAATTATCCCTGAATATGTACTGGAAATATCTCCATGGGATATAAAAGGCGCTTTGTGGAATGCCGAGCTTGCTATGTTTTTAAGAAAAAAGCCATCTCCCATGCCTTTCCCTGAGGTTGTCACGACTCAAGATGATAGGCTTGTGGAATCACTAAACAGCCGGCCTGTAATATTGTATAGGTTTTCACAAGGGACACAGCGTTCTGAGTTAACCGGATATATGTGCTATAACGCGGCAAAAATCCTGGCAAGGCTTCATTATTACACCTGGGGCGATAGGTTTATGCCTGTTGCAGGTGCTAAGGAATGCGACATAGTCGGTGATTTTCATGGCGAATACGACCGCAGGATAGAGAAAATAGTAAAGGCCTATAAAGAGATGTTCTCACGTAAGGAAGAACGCAGCCGCTCAGATAATCTGTTTATAGAAAACTTCCCATTTTTCAACTGGCTTATAAGGCGTGTTGAAATGGAATTTTTGCCATTTTATTCTGCGCTTCCCCAATGTGTAATCCACGGGGATTATACCCTGCGCAATATCCTCTGGGATGAAAACGAAGAAATAAGCCTTGTCTTTGACTTAGACACCGCAAGGCACGATATAAGGGTATTTGATATAGTGCGCGCGGATTCTTTCTATAACATTCTGCGCGGAGATATTCTAACCAGCAATGGCAAAATTGACATGGCATCTTTTGAAAAATGGCTGTCTTTATATAACCACGAAGCGACTCTATTGGGCATACCCCTTACCATAAACGAAATAAAGACAATTAAATATATGTTTATGACCCTTGGTGCCTATCAATACCAGTGGCTTATCCGCTTTGGCAATAGAGAGTGGGTTAACTCAGATGAGAGCGAATATAACCGCTTCCTTGCAAGGTTCAAACAGGCGCGCCTTATCACCTCCTTTAACTGGCCAGAATGGGAGAGGAGGATGATAAATAAGTTGGGGGCGAGTAGTGCAATCTCGTTTGAGGAGAAAAAGGGTATTATAAAAATGGTAGAAAGATGGGATATAAATGAGATGAGTAAAAGTTCACTAATTCGTATGGTGGAACCTGAAGAGCTAGATAAGGAGCGTGTCTTTTATTTAGTTATTTGTGAATGCGGTGTGAATGAAATAATTAAATTTATAAACAAGAGAAAGGAGTTAAAAGAAATTTTCTTTTTGTATAGCATCTCTGTTTCAGATAATTGCGCACACGAACCTTATTATCAGTTTCTATTTAATTTGTATATGTATAATACCGATATGTTCTATTCATTCCTGCAGGATTTGTTTGATTTTGTTATGAGGCATAACTGGGCAAAACCAATTCAGTTTGATTTAATCGGGAAGATTAAGATTCGTCCTAGATTGGATGGCTGGATTGGTGCTATTTTACGTATTGGTTGGGAAAAAGAATATTTTGATGGAGAAAAAGTGCTATTGGAATTATTCTCACGGCTAAATGAAAAACAAAAAGCACTGCTGATAGTTGCTACTTATAGGTTTATACTACAATCATATTATCCTAAATATGAGGATAAAGGCCGTAAAACACTCTCCAATGTCCTTTCAAAGATAGACATAACAGAGAAAGAATTTCTGTCATATGGAGATATGAGTGATGCGCTCGAGTTTTTTGATGTAAAGGCAAATATAAGAATTGAGGATGCCAGAAAGTTTATTAACTCTTATGATCTTACCTCCTATAAGAGCGTAAAAGACCTGCTATTTGCCCTGGCAGAGTCTGGTTGGTTTGCTATTGACAATTATGAAAACTTTTTGATTTCCTCATGGAAAGATGTACTGGCTTTTGTAAAGCGTCTTTATTCCCAGGAAAAAGATTTTGATAAACGCCAGATTTTATTTGCTCTTATGGAAAAGATAGCGAAGGCCTATGCAGTCGAAGAATCATTTGCTATCAAAGGTCATATCTATGAGGGAAGAAGGTATTTAAAAGATCTTGTTGAAGGCCGATTTCTTGGAAAGGCATTAACCAGGATTAAAGGCAATGGCCCAAGTTATGGCAGGCTTGTTGTTATTGCCTCTCAAGACGAAGAGCAGAAATTATATGATCTGCCGGAAGGCTCTATTGTAGTTATAAGAGACTATCCGACTATGTTTTCTTCAACCTCAACGCCTGAGGCAATCATTGTTGCAAAGGATGAAGAATCTCCGGCATCGCATGCAATGCGCCGCGCGGAAATAGATAATATCCCTGTTTATACAGCAGGGCTTTTTGCCGAGTACTTCTTTAAACCCCTTGAAGGAAAGGTAGTAGAGATAGACGATGGATTTGCCCGCCTGTTGTCAGGGAAGGAACTCAAGTACAGTTTATCTTTGCGCAAGATTACAAAAGCAGTAGAACTTCCCATAGCTGATTTGTCAGTTAGAGAATCAATATTACTTGAAAAAGCTGAAGATCCTCATACGGTTGGCTATAAGGCCCATAATCTTTACAGGCTTATGTCAAGAGGAATAAAAGTGCCCTGGGGTTTGGTTATTACTTTTGGACTATATGCAGAGGCAGTGAAGGCCCTTTCAATAGATAAAAAGATTTTATCTGTTGGCCAGGAAACACCGGTGAATAAAATAAAGAAAATTTTGGATTCCATACAGGAGGATATATTTAATTTATCCTTATCAGAAAACTTAAAGGAGTTATTACTTCCCGAAGGCGTATCAGAACAATTGTCCAAGAGATTAAACCCTTATGATCCTGAAGGCAATGAATTTATTGCCCGCACCAGCACAAATGC
>JALVWL010000105.1 GCA_027034965.1 Candidatus Omnitrophota bacterium | reverse complement strand
CTATAATATTATCCAGACGCTGGTAAATCCTGGTGATGGGGTCCTGGTGCCGCTGCCTTACTGGGTGAGTTATCCAGAGATGGTCAAGCTTGCTGGAGGTAGAGTTATATTTGTGGAGACACGGGAGGATGATGGCTTCTGTCTTGAGCCAGAGGCCCTTGTCAGGGCAATAGAGGAGAATCCTTCGGCCAAGCTACTTATCCTTAATTATCCATCCAATCCCACTGGCGCGGTATATTCAAAGGATAGGCTGCTGGAGATTGCGGATGTCTGCAGAAGATATGATCTGGCAGTTATCAGCGATGAGATATACGATATTTTGACCTATGATTCTGAACACATATCCTTTGCCTCCCTTTCAGATGATGCATACCAGCGTACGATAACGATTAACGGCGTCTCTAAGGCCTATTCTATGACTGGATGGAGAATCGGTTTTGCGGCTGGCAATGAAGAGGTAATAAAGGCCGCTGGATCTATTCAGTCTCATTCTACCTCAAATCCTACTACTATCAGTCAGTACGCTTCGATTTCTGCATTGGATGGTGGTGCGCAATGGGAGGATTATATGAAGGATGTGTATAGCAAGCGAGCGAATTTATTGATGGAGCTGTTTAATGGGCTGAAACTGGCCCGCGTCTTTCCTCCTAAAGGGACCTTCTATGCCTTTGTCAATATATCGGAATATGGTATGGGGAGCCTTGCGTTTGCTGAGAAGATGTTGGATGAGATAAAGGTCGGGGTTATTCCAGGGATAGCCTTTGGTGCGGATGAGTGGGTCAGGGTGAGCTTTGCAACCTCTGAGGAGGATATAATAGAGGGTATAAAGCGCTGGCAGAAATGGGAAGAGGGATTTTTAAAGGGTTAATGGCAGGAGGCAGGTGCGATGCCATATGTTGAGGTAAAACTGTTGGGCAGGCTTTCCAAGGAGCAAAAGGCCCAGATAGCCCAGGGAATTACAGAAGTCCTGCATAGGGTGGCTAATAAATCCCCCGAGCATACCTATGTAGTCATCGATGAGGTGGAAAGGGAAAACTGGGCCCAGGCAGGTGTGTTGTTTTCGGATAGATAGTGGGATGGTCCTGTGGAACTGGCGTCTGTTTTGAAGGCATTGGAAGACAGATATGAACTGCGCTGTCTGAGGTGTGGTAGGTGTTGTGGCCGTGATTCTGACCCCTGCGAGCACCTAGAACAGGTTCAAGAGGGCGAGTATAGGTGTCGTATATACTCTAATAGGTTTGGGGTGCACAAGACAGTATCTGGCAAGTCATTTCGCTGTGTCTCTATTCAGGAGGTGAAACGCAATGGGTATCTGCCCCCCGGTTGCGGATATAGATGAGAATTATCGTTCTGACGAGGGACGTCTTTTTTCCTGCCTGATGGCCGTGGTAGATCGCCTGCGCGGACCAAATGGCTGTCCCTGGGATAGAAAACAGACCGAGAAGGATGTGAAGTCTATGCTCCTGGAAGAGGTCTATGAACTTCTTTCGGCCGTGGATGCAGATGATGAGGGGGAGATAATCGAGGAATTAGGGGATGTGCTGTTGTTGTGTATATTCCTGGCGAGGATATATGAGGAAAAGAATCGGCTTTCCATTATAGATTCCCTTAACGAGGTTATTTCGAAATTGATTCGTCGTCACCCCCATGTGTTTGGTAATAAGAGGCTAGAGAGCGCGGATGAGGTTATAGAGAACTGGACCCGCATAAAAAATGACGAAAAGCGCATTAAAAATAAAAGGGCGGATATCTGGGCATCTGTGCCTGTTGCCGCACCATCTCTGTTCCAGTATTATGAATACCTAAAGGAACATAAAAAACACGGGGCCTTACTTGAGATTGATCTGAATGAGGAATGGACGGAAGTCGTTAAGGCCGTAGAAGATAAGGATAAGGATGATTCGCAGAGAGAGATTTTATTGAAATTATTACTCTTTAGTGTTAGGTTTGCCTATAAATATGGCATCAATCCAGAGCTTACATTTATTGAGGAAATTAATCGTATTAGGGATAATAGCTAGCATCTCTTCTGGTTTTATAGCCTCCATCCCTGATGAAGATAGTGAAATCTCTAGTCCTTCTGCGGGTTTTGTTTATAATGCCTTTCCTATCTCCATAACAGCAAAGGCCTTTGTATACAGACAGGGCAAGGAGGGGCAAGAGTATATATTTCCAGAAATGATATTGCGTTCTCCTTTAAGGACTGTCTTAAAGGATGTCTATGCCAGATTGACTGAGGATGGACAGAGCGGTATGAAGGTCTCTGTCTCGGGCAGGTTGAAGATAGAGAGTAGGTCCTTAAGATTTCATATCCAGGCCCTAGTTGACAACAGGCATAAGGTTTCTGCGAGGATTTTTATCGGTCATCTGCGTATATCTATCAAATTCAGGACTAGAGATTCCTTCGATGGCATAAGGGGGAGGATAGAGGATGGTAACGGATTGTTATTGGGTCTATTTAGCGATAGGGATTTGAGATATCTATATCTATCAATACCAGATGAGAGCGAGTGCTCGGCCCTCTCTTTTCCCTTCATAGGACAGGTATTATGCGGAGGACGAGTAAGGGGAGGGCTGCTTGTAGATATGCGGAAAAGAACTGGATTTGGTGTCGTGTATGTTGAGGAAGGCTGGGTGGACTATGGTGTCCTTGATAGATTCTTCAGAATAAGGATAGAGAAGCCGAGGAAGGTTATTCCCATCAAGAAGGGCCAGCTTATGATAAGGATTACGGATCTGAATAGTGATTTTGCCTTAAAAATGCGCTCTGTATTGGGTTTTTTTTCGTCCCATTGGTTTTCAAATAAATCTTTAAGTGATATACTATTATAC
>JALVWL010000104.1 GCA_027034965.1 Candidatus Omnitrophota bacterium | reverse complement strand
TTATATCTTCTTCTTTTGTCCCATCCCTAACGATGGCCTTCACTGCATTGATTATCTCCTCTCTGGCGCCGTAGTTAAAGCATATCTGCAGGCTCAAACCCTTTTCCTTTGCCAGGAACTCTTCTGCCGTCTCTATGGCCTTGACTAGGCTATTCGGCAGGCCCTTTCTCTGGCCGATTACCCTAAGGCGTATATGATTTTTTTTGAGCTCGCCTTTTTTGGTATTTAGATAGTTTTCGAAAGCAGAAAATAGAAAACTCACTTCTTCCCTGGGTCTGCGCCAATTCTCAGTCGAGAAGGCATAGAGGGTCAGGTACTCAATCCCTCTGGAAGGGGCATAGCGTAACAGCCCCTCTATCCGCTTTATACCTTCTCTGTGGCCATTTATACGAGGAAGGCCGCGGGATACTGCCCAGCGGCCATTTCCATCCATAATAATCGCTATATGCCTTGGTACCATAATTTGAACCCGGATTATGCATTAGAATTCTTTATCTTCCAGCGATTGTTAATCAAACCTTTCTTTCCTTATCTAAATAAAGCTCAAATCTAAAAAGTCAAATCTCAAAACCACAGCTTAAAACTTAAAACTGGCAATCTTTAAAGCCCTTACTTGCATCTTCTTTCCTTTTTCTCGCATAAGACCATCCATACAATCCCTTCTCGCCTTACCTAGTTCTCTTTTCTCCTTATATTAAAAATAGTTTTGAGCTTTGAGTTGTGGTTTTTAGTTTTGCGTTTTGAGTTTTTAGTTAATATTAGCATAATTTGGGTTGAAAGAAAAATCACGAATGTACCAACGGATTAATGTCAGGGAAGATGTTGTTCTTCTCTTCCAGGCGGCTCAAGAATTCGATATCTATATCCCCTGACTTTATCTCTTCGTAGAGGCGATTGAAATTATCGAGGTGTTGTTTGGTGCGTTTTACAGCATACTCGACGTGTGTACCTGTATGCATTATAAAGGCCCAATCCGAACTCTGGGCAAGCAAGAGCTCCCGCAGGGCCTGCTTTAAGGCCCGCTTTACATTGCCCTCTGCATAACCATAGGTATTAACCAGCTCTGTCATCCGCTCTGATGCCTTGTGCAGGTGCTTGTAGATCCAGTCATTTGATCCATCCAACCAGACCTCGCAATAGCCTTTCCATCCCCAGCTGGAAAATGAAGGCGTAACCACCTGATTGCGCGGGTACTCGGCAAGGTATTCCGAGGGGGTAATGGTCTTTATGGTCTTCTGATCGTAATGGATCTTCTTGAACAGAAATTCAAGCCACAGCGGTCCTTCAAACCACCAATGGCCAAACAATTCTGCATCATAAGGGGCAACTATTATCGGCTTCCTGTCCATAAGGGAGGCCAGATATTCTACTTGCTTTTCGCGATTGAACATAAAGTTGCCGGCGTGTTCAGCGGCCCTGTGCATAGCCATATCAGGGTCATAAGGCTCTTTGTGGTCTGTTTTGCCGGTTATCCTGTAGTATTTTATACCTGTATGCATCCTCAACCCGTTCGGCTGTATATATGGTCGTATGTAATCGAAATCCAGGTCATAGCCGATATCACGATAAAAGTCGCGGTACCAGTAGTCACCAGGATAGCCTTCAACCGCTGACCAGACCTGTTTGGAAGATTCCATATCCCGACCAAAGGCAGCAACTCCGTTTTTCGTATAGACGGGCGCGTAGACCCCATACTTGGGTCTGGGCGTGCCATGAAGGATACCGTGCGATTCCACAAAAAAGAAGCGAATGCCATTGTCCCTCAATATCTCATCGTGCCCTGGTCTATAGCCACACTCAGGCAGCCATATTCCTTTGGGCGGACGACCAAATACACGCTTGTGCAGATCAACGGCAACAGCGACCTGGGCCCGCACTGAAGGCAGAGTAGTCTCCATCAAGGGGAAAAAGCCATGCGTAGCACCACAGGTAACTATCTCCAGATAACCCTTGTCCTGGTATTCCTTAAAGGCATTGACTATATTTTTACCGTACTCAAAAAAGGTATCTCGCGCCTCGCAGAATCTATTTAGATACATAATCGCAAGTCGCTGAAACTCTGGCTGCCACCTGGTACGCTCCACCTCTTTATGGGAGAGCTCTATCAACTGTTCAAGTCTCTTGATATACTTATCCTGGAGATGGCTGTCCATAAGCATAGAGACCAGTGGTGGGGTCATAGACATAGTAAGTCTGAAGTGAACCCCCTCCCTCTCAAGGCGCTTAAACATCCAGATAAGAGGTATATAGGTCTCAGATATTGCCTCAAACAGCCATTGTTCTTCTAAATAAAAGTCGTATTCTGGATGGCGCACATAGGGAAGATGGGCATGCAACATAAGGCATAAGTATCCTAAAGCCATTATCTGGTCTCCTTTTCTACAACCGGGGTTATGGTTATCTCATCCACGCCGTCCGCAGAAACACCCTTTACTGGTATGACCTGCATCCCATCAGGAAGGGCAAAGCGCAGACTAAATGTGCCGTCCGGTCTTAGCTTTATCGGTATTCCCTGGACAGTAACCTTGGCATCGGGTTCGGTGGCGCCATAGACGATAAGCTCGGTATTTACCACCATCCAGAACTTACGCGCCTTTTCTGCTTGTGGTCCGTGTATAGAGGCCAACTGTTCACTGCCTCCCCAGGAACTGACTGCACCTGAACCTGCGGCAGAAAATAATTGCTGGCTCCACAATTGGTGCATCTCAGCCGAACTGAGTCCTGCCCCAAGGCCTCCAAAACCAATGGATAACCCATAGAGTTTGGAAAACAGTTCCTCAGGCACTGCCCACTCCTCGTCGGTTATCCAAGAGGGACCATCCAGGGGGGTACTTACCGCATTTGACCTTATTATC
>JALVWL010000103.1 GCA_027034965.1 Candidatus Omnitrophota bacterium | reverse complement strand
TATTCAAGGATTTATTGCTAATGACCTTGTTTATATTAAAGGATTTTTTGGTGTCTTTGCTTCAGGTTTTCTCGGAGTTGCTTTCTCTTGGATTCGGCCTTTTGTATATTATCCTGGTTCTGCGGATTATCCTTTCCTGGTTGGGGATAGAGTATTACTACAATTCCTTTGTCCAGTTGATTTATTCTATTTCAGAACCTATTTTGAGGCCATTTAGGAGACTGCCTTTACAGATTGGTATGTTAGACTTTTCTCCTATCCTGGCCTTTATTACCTTAAGGTTCTTGGATTCCTTTTTCTCAATGGTCTTAAGGGATATAGCACAGATGTTAATGTAATCGGGGAATACTTATTTTATCTTAAGGGGTGAGTTTTTGAGAAACAGTAACGGGAGGTGGTTGATGTTAAGACGAATAATATTGGGCTTTTTCTTTCTTTCTCTTTCTCTTGCGGCCTATTCAGCGGATCTGGATACGGTTTTAACGAGTATGAAAGACAAATACAAGACAGTAGAGGATAAGGTGAAGACCATCAAAATGACGGCCCAGACCACCGCTGATTTTGAAAACAAAGAGGTAGTTACCAAAAATGTCACCTATAAAAAAGGTAATAAGATGCGAGTGGAGACAGAACCGGTCAAGACGATTCCTGAGATCCCGGAGGAGTACCTGAGGGCTGTGAACATATACGATGGTGAGAATCTCTGGATAATCTCGCAGGGAGAGACTCAGAAATTGCCTGTTTCTCAGACAGAGATGGAGCAGGGCAGTCCGTTGAGCGATATCTCCTGGATAGAAGATTTGAGAGATAAGATTTCTCTGGCAGGTGAGGAGACGATCAATGGTGTGGATTGCTATGTATTGAAGATGTCTCAACCCTATGAGTTGAGTCTCTATATCTCTAAAGATAGCTATGACTGGATAAAGATGGTTCAGAATATAAAGGGACAGAGTTTAGAGATTATCCGTCGGGATTTTAGGCCAATAGAGGGAGTTGAGGGCTTTGAAATCCCTTATGAGATAGATGTAAAACTCAATGGCACCCCGGTTACAAAAACAGAAGTGTTGTCTGTATCCGTTAATGAGGAGTTGCCTGATAGTCTGTTTGTGGTAAAGCAAAGGCCGGTTAAAGGGGAATCTTTGCCTCCGAAAGGGAAGGTGGAGAAGGGCACTGAAGAAAAGGAAAAGAAAGACTCTGAAGATGCGGCGTGGAGTGATCTGGAGAAGCTTTCTTATTAGGATTGTTAGTGTATAAATTGACAATCGCGATTCCTTTTAGTACAATAAAATTATTGAGGATAGAAAAATATGGCCCCATCGTCTAGCCTGGCCTAGGACGCATGGTTCTCAGCCATGAAACAGGGGTTCGAATCCCCTTGGGGCTATATATAGATTTTTCGAAACAGGGGGGTATGGTATGGGAAGATTCCTTGGGGTGCTATTTGCTATTGGTCTCTTGGTAAGCATTTCTGGATGTTCGAGGTCCAAACCAGAAGACAATTACGCTATTAATGATGTAAATACCATCGAAAGTCAGGACTCCTCTCCAGGGGTATCTTCTGATTCTACATCAGCTGAGCAGGATAGTTCTGGGCTATCTGATACAGTAATTGCCGTCATTGGAGGCAGAAAGGTCTACAAACAGGACTTTGAAGCCTGGTTACAGGCCCAAGGAAAGAATTTGGAAGAACTTTCAAAAGAAGAAAAACAGCAAGAGCTTGAAGGCTTTTTGCAAAATCTGGTATTAGCGACCATTGCCAGAGAAAGGGGACTGGATAAGGATCCTGTGGTGAGACGAACCATAGAAATGCAGACCGATTCTACCCTGGCGGCAGAGCTCCGAGCACGAGAGTTGCCTTCTTTCACGGAAGAAGAGATCGGGCAGATGTATAATGATTTCTTTACTGCCCTGGATATGAGCGATGATCTTAATAATTTTCCCTTTCAGAACTACAAGTTTTGGCAGTATACCTCGATGTTTTTCCCATACATAAATATGTGGACATTGGAACCCCAGGAAAGAGATGTATATGAGATAGCCGTAGACAGTAAAGAGCAGGCCCAAAATATACTCTCAGAGTTCTGGGGAAGCGGTGCAGATGTTCAGGCCTTTCGAATGCTTGCCAGACAGTATTCGGTTCTGGAGAATGCGAAAAGAGGCGGAAAGCATCACTACACTTCGGATGAGATTGCTGAGAAAATCGTCGAAGCAAATAAGAGAGGTGATGAAAAGGCAGTCCAAGACTGGCTCAAGGTAAGGGAGATAGTGTTTGGTTCTTTAAAGAAAGACGATCCATCATCAATTCTCCATATCTTTGGAAAGTACTATATCTTCTTTAGCAATAAGGAGATAAAAGGTGGAAGAAAACATAGGAGATGGGAAGATCTTCCGAAAAAAGTAAAAGACAACATTATAGCTCTTTTTGGGCAGGGCGTAGCTGTTTCTAAAATAAATGAGTTAGTAAATGATTATAGAAAGAGAGAAGAAATTACTATTTACGACGACAGGATTTGATCCGCTCTTTATCTTTTATCAAACTCATACTCTAAAAAAAAGGGGTTATGAATGGACCGTAATATGGTGTCCTTGATTCTTGCAGTAGTGTCAGGACTTGTGGGCGTGTTCTTAATCTATTACTATGTGAATAAAAAAGATCTGGAGGTCCGTCAACTTCAGAGTGTCCTGTATCGTCAGGAACAAAGACAGGCGCAGCTACAAAGGGAATTGGCAAATCTAAAATCCCACCAGCAGGTTAGGACAAAGGTTCCTGTTATTGTGGCTGTCAAAGATATTCGGGCAGGGCAGTTTATTACCTCTGAGATGGTCCAGGAAAGATATATTCCATCTGAGGCCAAGGTCTCTTCTGCTGCCGGTAGTATGGATGCGGTTATAGGAAAGGTTGCTAGGGCAGATATCATCAAGGGAGAGCAGATCCTTTTGAATAGACTGATTTCACCTGAAAAATTGAAAAAAAGCAATGAGGTAATAGAGCCGGGCAGGCGTTTGGTAACAGTTACTGTCCAGCAGACAGGTCTATTTCAGTTTATACGTCCAGGACAAAAAGTCGACATCGTTGCTATGTTTAATCTCCCGCCGAATCAAATAGTGAAGGTTGGGCTGTTTTCGGATGTGCAGATAAAGGCCATAAATGGAAGACTATCTTATAATGTCCCACCGCCGAAGGAAACAAGAGGTATTTCGAAGAGGACAGATCAACCTAAAGAACAAGGTGTAATAAGGGTCAACCCGGATAAGGGTACCATTACCTTTGCCTTACCTCCCAAAGAGGCCGCTATCCTTTATATGGCCTCTCAATTTGGCCGATTGGAGATATATCCGAGGGCAAATCTTGATCCGGATCGCCAGAAATTGCCGCCTATTACAGTGGATGCGGTATTACAGTATGCAATGCCTCAAATTATGGCCAGGGCCAAGGCTGCTATGGAACAGGCCAAGAAAAAACAAGCTCAGGATATAATAGAAATAGAAGAAACGCCCCCGCCAACCAGGAAGATAAGGATTAGAAGGGGGACCAGTCTTCAGGAAGAAGAGATCTCTCCAGGGCAGACGGGAGCAGCAAATCTATCAGAGAAGGATCTGTTAAGCAAGATAATGGAAAATATACCAGAGCCTGCATCCAAGGGAGAAGGAGGAAGAGGCCTCACAAAAGAGGATATAAAACAGGTCATAAAGGAAGTACTGGAAGAGAAAAAGGAAAAAAATCAAGATACCGAAGGTAAGAATGAGAGGGCTAAATCCAACAATTCTTCCTTAGAAAAGACGTTACCACCTAATATCCAGAAATATATCTCAAAGGGAGGCGTTTCATTATGATTTTTCGTCTATTGAGAGGGATAAAACTCTTTTTTGCCCTTTCAGTCCTATCTGTATTTTTGGCACTTCCTTTATTGGCGATGCAAAAGTTTTATATTGTCTCAGGAGATTCCAAGGTCCTGTATTCAGGTCAAGATGTAGTTGGCTTGGCCGTAGACAATCCCACAATTGCGGATATCAATGTCCTGGATAGTGATGTAGTTGTGAAGGCAAAACAGGCTGGGCAGACAATCATTTCCATAGAATTAGATGATGGCAAAATTTTGAAATATAAAATTATTGTCTGGCGTAGAGATATTAATCTTGTTGCGAAGAAACTGAATTCTGTTATCAGGGCCCTGGGAATAGGGGAAAAAGTAGAGGTAAAAAAGGATTTGGATGCAGGCTTAGTTTATCTAATAGGGACTGTTTTTACGGATAAGGAAATGAACGAAGTTGAGCAGGCGATAAGTGCTTGTGGTGATGATGGAGACGTAATTGTTAGTCTGGTTAAAAAGGCAGAGGTAGAGGACAGCGTCCGCCTTTCAGTAAATATAATGGAGATAAGCAACACATTTATGAAAAATTTGGGAATCCAATGGCCCCAACAGGTAAGTTTTTCAACAGAAGATATAAGTACGGGAAAGAACTCAGTTGCCTCATTCGGGGATACCCTGCATTTAAATGTCTGGGATAGGTCTGAGCTTAGCATTGTCTTAAACGCCTTGGAAAATGAAAATAATGGCCGAATCCTTGCCAAACCCAATATAATGGCAGCAAGTGGTGAAGAGGCCCAGATAATTGTTGGTGGTGAGATACCTATCGTAAAGTATGAAGGGGAAAGTGCCGGGGTGGATTTTAAGCCATATGGGATAGTATTGAAGGTCACTCCTACGATAATAAGGGATGCAGTACAGTTGGCAGTGAATACAGAGATATCTGAGGTAGACGAGGCAAACGGCACAACCGTTACTCTTGCCAGCGATAAGACACAGGTTGTCTATAATGTACCCGCCTTTTTGTCCAGAAAGGCCAGCACAGTTGTGAATATGAAGGATAAAGATACCTTGATAATGGCAGGGCTTTTAAAACAAAAAGATACCAAGGTAATTTCTAGAATCCCAGGGATCTTTAAGCTTCCGATTATAGGAGAACTCTTTAAGTCAAAGGATTTTACTAACGATAAGACAGAACTGGTGATAACAATTACCCCTGAGATAGTAAAGTTGCATAAAAAAGGAGCTAATAAGCAGGGAATTAAAGAAATTCTGGCTCCGTCCAAAAAAGACGAGTCCCAAAACCTTCCGCCCCAGACCTTGCAGGATTATAAGGAATGGATTAATTCTAAGATAAAAGAAAAATTGTCTTCCATTGATTTGAAGGAGAAACCAGGCCAAGGGACAGTGGTTTTATCTATTCATATAGAACGAGATGGAACTGTTTCTAGCACCAGGGTCAAAGATAGTTCGGGGAATAAGGCATTAGATAGATTGGCGGTTATGATAATCAGGGACATACAGCCCCTCCTCCCATTACCAGTAGATGTTGGTCTCGATAATGTTTGGATCGATATACCCATTGTTTTCCGATAATGGCCAAGGTTATTTGCTTTTTTAATTCCAAAGGGGGCGTCGGGACAACAGTTCTTTCGGTAAACTTGGCAGTAGTCCTTTCCCTTAATGGTTACAAAACCCTGCTTTTGGATGCCTCTATCCCTATTAGTGGAGATATGTCCAGATTGTTAGGTCTATTCCCTTCCAAATCCTTTATTCAGTATTTGCATTTCATAAAGGATCTGGATGTGGGTAAAGATCGCATGATAAAGTTTTTTTCTGAATATATTCTCACACATAATTCTGGTGTACACACGATTCAGATGGCCCTTTCGTCAGGAGAACTATCTGATATAGAAAGAGAAGTAATGACCAAGGCGTTTGATGTATTATTTCCGGAATATGATTTTGTTATTGTAGATGGTGGACACAATTTCCATCCCTTTCTGGTAACACTGTGGGATTATACAAATCTTATTTTAGAGGTTGTCGTTCCAGATATCCTTTCTGTATACCAGGCAAAAGAGAGTTTTAATATTATCCAGGGTCTCTATTTTCCTAAAGATATGGTCAAACTTGTAATAAATCGCTTTGAAAGCAAGGGGGGTGTTGGGCTGAAAGAGATCCGGACTCTTTTGCCCCTGGATATTGTGGCGAAGCTCCCAAGTGATGGCAGAGTAGTAGGAGAGTCAGTGAACTTTGGCGTCCCTGTAGTTGCCCACGAACCAAATGCAAAGATTTCGCAGGCCTTTCGATCTTTTGCTGATGTGCTTCTTTCCAATGAGAAACTATATGTGGAAAAAATAGGGCTAGATAACGTAAAAGAGAAACTAAAGGCCAAGATAGAACAACCTTCGGTCCTTTCCTTCTGGGAGGAATATGGTTTCTCTTCAGATATAGAAATAGAAGAGGTCGTTGATGAAATAGTCGCTTTGAAGAAAGAGGTACATAGGGAATTAATAGAGCGAATGCAGTTAAAGAAGATAGATTTTCTTCACATAGGAATAGATAAAAGACGAGATGTCCGCAAAGAAGTGGAATCACTTATAGGAGAAATCCTATCAGAAAAGACAGGAGGTATTCTGGAGGATAGGGATTTCCGCAGCAGACTGGTAAAAGAGATTGCAGATGAGGCCCTAGGCTTTGGCCCATTAGAAGACCTCATAAAGGATCCGGACATAACAGACATAATGGTCAACAACAAAGATCAGATATATATAGAAAAGTTTGGCAGGATGTATCGCGTGGATGATAAAAAATTTATTTCTAATGAACAGGTGATCCAGGTTATCGAAAGAATCATTGCGCCATTGGGCAGGCGGATAGATGAATCTGTCCCTATGGTCGATGCCAGACTTCCAGATGGTTCTCGTGTAAATGCAATAATACCTCCTTTATCTTTGACTGGGCCAATGCTTACTATAAGAAAGTTCGGTAAAGAGCGTTATACGGCAAAGAATTTGATAGAATTCGGTTCTATATCCGAGGATATGGCCAATTTCCTAAAAGCCTGTATCGTCTCTCGAAAGAATATGATTATCTCTGGTGGAACTGGCTCAGGTAAAACAACGGTATTAAATGCCTTTTCTCAGTTTATCCCGAATAATGAGAGGATTATTACAATAGAAGATGCGGCAGAGCTGCGATTGCATCAAGAACACTGGGCCAGACTAGAATCTCGTCCTCCAAATATTGAAGGTAAGGGAGAGATTACCATCAGAGACCTGTTTAGAAATACATTGAGAATGCGTCCAGACAGGATAATTATCGGTGAGTGCCGCGGAGTTGAGGCGCTTGATATGCTTCAGGCTATGAATACCGGCCACGATGGTTCACTTACCACTATTCACGCAAACTCTACGCACGATGTTATAGCTAGACTTGATTCTATGATATTGATGAGTGGGATAGAGCTACCCATCAGGGCCATTCGGGAGATGATAGCCTCGGCCATAGATATAATTGTACACACAGCACGCTTAAGTGATGGCAAAAGAAAGGTTCTGTGTATAACCGAGCTTATAGGCCTTGAAGAAGATATGATGACAATAAAGATGAAGGACATCTTTGTCTTCGTCCAGAAGGGCATAGACGAGAAAGGAAATATCATAGGCGAATTTACAGCCACGGGCTATATCCCTTCCTTCTACGATGAGATAGTCCGGAGGGGCATTGATTTGCCAAGGGAAGTCTTTTCTCCCAAACCGATTTTCTATGAGGTTAATCAGAAGAAAGGGTAATAAACAGGAGATCCTGACAGAACACCTGGATGAGGCCTGCCATTTTTTGGACAGATTGATAGGTTTACTGAAGTATAAGGATATAGATACCGAGAAGGCCTTGTTGTTTCAAGGATGCAATTCTGTCCATACAATTGGGATGAGGTTTTCCATAGATGTAATCTTTCTGGATGGCTCTGGTAAGGTGCTCAAAGTCTATCCGTCGATGCGCCCTGGCAGGATAATGTTTTTGCCTGTGTTTAGCGCCAGGTCAGTAATCGAGGCAAAGGAAGGTTTTGCGGACAGGCATAGGATAAAAAAGGGGGACGTCTTATGCTGGGACGAGGCCTAATTCTCTTGTTTCTCTTTTTATCTATCTCAGGTAGTGGTTTTGCTGGATGGAAGGATCTGTCATTGAACATATTCCATATTGGTTTTATGGGAAAGGGGGAGAAGTCCCTTGTGCTTTTTTCCTATCCATTTGTATGGCAGTTAAAAGAAGGAGATCTCCTGAAGATCTGCAGAGTGCGAGGACCATCGGATATGATCGTTTATGATATGGAGGAATATGGCAAGCAGCTTTTCTGGGCCTCTTCACTGGGATTGTTTCGCTTTAATGGTGTGGTAGAACGACTCTTTTTGCCGAAGACGAAAGATGTCTTTGCATTAAGTGTGGGACCACTTGGAATCTTCTTTGGCACATCTGATGGGGTTTATGAATTTAGAGATGGCAGCGCATTGCCAATACTGTCCACAGATAAGGTCTTGGATATCCTGGCACTACCAGATAAACAGGCCATCCTTATATTGACGAGTATAAGGTTTATCTTTTACGATTTGTCTCGTGGAAAAGAGACCTTTAGTTATGTCTTTTCTTCCAATAGAGATGTGGGTCAGAGTGGCCAATTGATTGCCAGGGATAAGGAGAGATTTTTCTTTGCGTTCGATGATAGGGTCTATGAGTGGCTTATAGATTCCCAGGAAGTGAGGCCTGTATTTCGCTATCCTGGAGACATTAGTGGTATCTGCTTCCTTGAGGGAAATCTATTGATCTATGGCAGTTCTGGGGTTTTTGATCTGGATGGACAGGAGAGGGATACTGGCCTGAGATCCAGAGATGTGAAAAGAATAACGATCCTTGAGATGACTGCATATCTGCTTTCAGATAAAGTCTATGTCTGGCAGTCTTTTCAGGAACAGGGCGCTATAAGCAGGTCACGTATATTTGATATTCTGAATAGAGAACCGGATATCCTGACCCTGCAGGAAAAGGCAATGGAATTTGCAGGGGTGTCTCCTGATAAGATTATTGACTGGCGCAGGAGATTAAAAAAGCGGGCCTTGCTGCCAGAATTTAGCATTGACCTGGACCTAGATAACAACAGGACGCTTTCCGATTCAATTGCGGTCTCTTCTTCTGGCTCGTCTAATGTTGGGCCAGATGACAAGACTATGTACAAGGCAATTGGGGTGGGCATCTCTCTGGATTGGGACCTTAAGGAATTAATATGGTCGAGCGAGGAGGTGTCCATAGATACACGGGCCAAATTAAATACAGAACTCAGGGATGATATACTGAGCCAGCTAAATCAACTCTATTTCGAATGGAAAAGGCAACAAGTCAAATTACTGGATGAGAACCTCAAGCCAGAGAAGGCCCTATCATTGTTATTCAAAATAGAAAAATTGAGGGCGGATATAGATGCACTGACAGGTGGGTTTTTGAGCCGAGCCTTGGATCAGCGTGGTATACTAGATTGGGAAAGGGATTTTGTGATGAATCATTTTTTTGCGGATAAAGAGATAGGGGAGAAGAGATGAAGATATCTGTAAGAACCCTAAGACAATATTTTATCTCAGGCCTGGCTGTTATTATGCCAATCGTCCTGACGATTTATGTTATTGGATTGTTGTTGCGTATTATAGAGGTTATCATCGGCAGGTACTTAAACGGATTGATAAGACTTATCCTAGGTTTCTCCCTCCCTGGCCTTAATATTATCCTTTCTATATTGCTTATAGTGGTCGTTGGTATGTTGGTGCAGAATTTCGTTGCGCGCCGCCTGGTAGAGATCTTTGAGCGTATCCTGAAAAAGATGCCATTAATAGGCAAGATATATTTTTCAGTAAAAGAGATAGCCAGCTATTTTTTTCCAACAGAGAGCAGTCGCAGATTTGGGAAGGTCGTCCTGATAGAGTATCCCAGAAAAGGATTGTATTCCATAGGTTTCTTGAGTTCAGAGGGTGTATATCTACCGCCCAATAGTCACAAGGAGATGGTGGCAGTCTTTGTCCCTACCTCTCCTAGTCCATTGACCGGATTCCTGGAATTTGTCTGGAGGGATGAGGTTATTCCGCTTGACATATCCGTGGAGGATGCTCTGCAGACGATTGTGTCTGGAGGCGTGGTTATTCCGAGGGATTGGAAGGATAGAGACAATGAATCCAGAGATTGAGGCCCCAGTTGTACAATTATTGGATAAGATTCTAAGCGAGGCAGTGCGCCTGAAGGCTAGTGATATTCATTTTGAGGTATTTGGGGACGGATTCAAGGTTAGATGTCGCGTTGATGGAGTGGTCAGGGATCTGGCCTCCCCTCCAGAAGAGTTGTTCTCTCCCCTTATATCCAGGATAAAGGTCCTGGCTAACCTCGATGTGGCAGAAACCCGGGTCCCTCAGGATGGGAGGATACAGACTACCATAGATGGCAGGTCCCTTGATTTTAGGGTCTCAACCCTGCCCACGATTACAGGCGAAAGTGTGGTCTTAAGGATTCTGGACAAACAGAGTATAGAGGTAGATATTACTCAGCTTGGGATCTGGGAAGAGGATTTGCACATCTACCAATCTATATTGAATTTTCCCAATGGGGTTGTGCTGGTGACAGGTCCGACGGGAAGTGGAAAGACCACGACCCTGTATTCATTTCTAAGAGAGCTGAACACCATAGATAGAAAGCTTATGACCGTAGAGGACCCTGTTGAATACGACCTGCCAGGGGTTGTGCAGATCCCTATAAATCCGAAGATAGGTCTAGACTTTGCGCGGGTATTAAGGACGATGCTTAGGCAGGATCCGGATATCATAATGGTAGGAGAGATTCGCGATGAAGAGACCGCAGAGATATCAATACACGCAGCCCTGACCGGACATCTTGTCTTTAGTACGCTTCATACAAACAATGCCCCGGGTGCGGTTACTCGGATGATGGATATGGGGATAGAACCATATCTTATAACGGCTACGTTTCGGGCAGTTATCGCCCAGAGATTGGTTAGGCGTATATGTCCTAATTGTATTGAAGTCTATCGACCCAGTCCATTAGAAATAGAGGCCTTTGGTTTGACAGAACAGGAGGTAGGTGAGGCCAGATTTTTCAAAGGTAGGGGCTGTGATGAATGCAACCATACCGGATATAAAGGTAGACTCGGGATATTCGAGGTGATGCCAATGACAACAGATCTGGCCACACTTGTACTGGATAGGGTATCTACGGAAGGTCTGCGACAGAAGGCAAAAGAGCAGGGGATGTTTACATTGAGAGAGGATGGCCTGAGAAAGGCCCGCGCTGGAATGACTACCCTGGAAGAGGTCTTGAGAGAGACGCAGATGTAAAAAAACTAAAAACTAAAAAGTCAAAACTAAAAACCACAACTCAAGTTTTGAGGATGGAGGAGGAAGAAGGAAGCATGAAGGATTCTTATTTACTGGGGTATTTTTCCTTCTTAATAAAAAATTTCCTTCATTCTCCATGCTCCATTCTTCATCCTTAAGATTTAAGCTGTAGATTTGACTTTTGAGATTTTAGTTTTGAGTTTTATTTAATGCATAATCCGGGTTGAATATGGATTGGATATACTTTTCCAGTGGGAGGTTTGGGGCAAAGGTCCTTGAGGTTTTAGTCTCGAGGCAGCTCCATCCAAAGGCCATCTTTACCATTCCTGATAGGCCTTCGGGGCGTAGAGGCCGTCTTTTGCCTAGTCCTGTAAAGGCGTTGTGCTTAAGGGATAATTTGCCTTTTCGAGAGATTTCATCAAAAGATGAATTGAGAGATATGCAGTTTGACAATGTGGTTATTTGTTGCGATATTGGCTTAATCTTCCCGTCGGACTTTGTCAATAGAAATTATTGTATAAATATTCATCCATCCCTTCTTCCCAGATGGAGAGGTGCGGCCCCAATATTTTGGGCAATTTACTCTGGAGATAAGGAAAGCGGTGTAACTCTATTTAAGATGGACGAAGGACTGGATACGGGGAATATCCTACTGCAGGAGAGGGTAATTATAGGCGATATGATGAATTATGCAGAACTAGAGGACATGCTCATCCTAAAGGCCGCAGAAATGCTGGCTTCTATATTAGAGACAAATATATTATCTCTTGAGCCTGTGCCCCAGGAGGGCCAGCCTTCTTATGCAAAAAAGATATCACG
>JALVWL010000102.1 GCA_027034965.1 Candidatus Omnitrophota bacterium | reverse complement strand
GCTGTGAATATGAAGCCAATCTATGCCGCACCAGCTGATGGGAACAGGCACGGGATATACCCTCAACAGCAAAGGTAAAGCTCACGTGTTCCAGAGGACTCTCATGCCCGGATTCAAATACCCTTTTGACCAGGTCCTGCTTTTTTTCCAAGGGAACCTCTGCATCAAGCATCTCTGATGCGCTGTTATGAGAATAGCACTGTCTACAGGCTGCATATATCACATCCAGGGGCCTGGGCGTATGAGCTAACAACACTACCTTTAATTCCCTTTCTTCCATAATTATTGTGCCTCATACGATGTCTGCTCTTGAACTATATAGGCGCCGATCCCCCTGAACTTCTCGTATCGCCTTGCAAGTAGCTGATCCACGGAAAGTTTGCTTAACTCAGCTATGTGACCAGCAATAGCATCACCCAAAATAGAAGCGGCCTTATCTGGATGTCTATGCGCACCGCCCAGTGGTTCCGGAATAACCTCATCGATTATACCAAATCCCAACAGGTCATAGGCAGTCAGTTTAAGGGCATTTGCCGCAGCCTCTACTCCCTCGCCTGTCTTCCACAGTATAGCCGCACACCCCTCCGGCGAGATCACAGAATAATAGGCATTCTCCATCACACAGACCTTATCTCCCACCCCGATACCAAGCGCACCTCCACTGCCGCCTTCCCCAATCACATATACCAGTATTGGTGTCTTTATCTCAAACATATCCCTGATATTCTCAGCAATGGCATGGGCCTGTCCCCTCTCCTCTGCACCAATACCAGGATATGCCCCCGGTGTATCCACAAAGACAATTACCGGCATCTTGCCCTTCTCTGCCAGGCGCATAAGTCTCATCGCTTTTCTATATCCTTCAGGATGGGCACAACCAAAGTTTCTATAGATGTTCTCTTTCAGATTCCTGCCCTTTTGATGACCTATAACCATAACAGGCTCTCCCCTGAATGAGGCAATACCCCCTATAATTGCCCTATCGTCAGCAAACATCCTATCCCCGTGCAACTCCATAAACCCATCCATTATTCTATTGATATAATCCAGCGTATAAGGCCTCTGGGGATGTCTTGCCAGCTGTACCCTCTGCCAGGCAGTGAGATTGGAATATACCTTGCGTTTTAGTTCTTCCAATCTTCTCTCCATCTGCCTTATCTCTTCTGAAAGGTCTACATCAGAGTCACCCTTAAAGTTGCGCAACTCCTCAATCTTATTTTCTAGTTCAACAATCGGTCGTTCTATATCCAGTATCTGTTTCATCTTACTCAACCACCTTTACCTTTGTGCCAATCGGAACCAATGCAAAGACCTCCTCAACGTCTTCGTTCCGCATCCGTACGCAGCCATTGGTCTCATATGTGCCAATACTCTCAGGCGAAGTCGTACCATGGATTCCATAGGAACCATTGCCGTAATCAAATCCCAACCAGCGAGTTCCCAGTATATTATTCGGATCTCCGGGCGGAATCGCCTTTCCATTGGAAAAGAAGGTAGGATTCTTCAACTTCGTAACAATTTTAAATTCACCTACGGGTGTAAGGTTATCCTTCCCCGTAGAAACCTTATACGTCTTTATCAGGTCCCCATCCGCATACAACATCAACATATTCTGCGATTTATCCACTACTATATAAAAATTGCCAGTATAAATAGAGAGCCTCTGGCCTGGTTTTATCAGATCGCTGGTAAGATGATTCCGGAGTTTTATAAAATCGATTGTCGTATGAAACTTTTTCGCAATCCCATAAAGCGTATCACCTGGCTTGACCTCGTATTCGACTGTCTTTCCCTCTACAGGGACAGGATTGGTGATTATCTTAAAATTAATCTGTTGGAGGAGGTCCTCTATAACCTCTATATCCTCTTGAGAGCTAACCTTATTCAATAAATCCTTGCACATCTCCCTGGCAGCCAGATAATCCCCACTGGCCATCTTCTCCTGGATACTGGCAAGTCTGGCCTCTATATCAAGCTTTGCAGCAGAGGCAGGTGCAGTAGAGGAGCTATTTTCTTTCTGTCCCCCAGATCTTATCACAAAAACAAGGCCAACTATCGCCAATATAATCCCTATAACAACGATATAGCGTCTATTATTCATAACAAACCCCTTTTCTCACAATCCCCACCTGGGAGCCAGGAATAATGCTGAAGTTACTCCGATCAAAAAGCCTACAAACACCTCAAACCTGGTATGTCCTAAAAGCTCCCACAACCTACCCTCCGAGACCTTACCGTGCAGATACAATTCATCCACTATCTTATTCAGGACCGCTGCCTGACGACCCGCTGCCCTGCGTACCCCCTGGGCATCAAACATAGTCAAAAACGCAATGACAAAGGTAATCGCAAAGAAGGTAGAATCCCATCCATGCTTGAGGCCAACCGCGGTAGCAAAGGCAGACACGCCCGAGGAATGGGCACTTGGCATCCCGCCCGTACCAACAAACCAACGGAAATCAAATCTATGCTCCCTTATAACCCCAATAACTACCTTCAGCCCCTGACCGATAGCCCAGCCAGTAAAGCCGATCCAGAATACCTTATTGTTCAAGAAACTTGAGATAAAATCCGACATCATTCAAGTACCGGTAAGACCTCAACTGAGACCTTTTCATTGGCATTTACCCCAGTTGAGGGATTACCGCCCTTTTGTTTCAAAGGCTGCTTTGACCTTGTCTTTAACCTCTCTATCACATTAGCACCCTGAACCTTATTTGCCCCAATAGTCGGTCTGCCATTACGCACAACATAACCGCGGTTTCCATTAGCCAGGGCCCTTCTCCTGGCCTCCTCCCTTTTTCGCTTTCTCTCAAGCCTCATCCTGATCTTCAGATCGCGGATGGCCTGTTTTAACTTCGGCCAAGAGTTGAGGATATCTC
>JALVWL010000101.1 GCA_027034965.1 Candidatus Omnitrophota bacterium | reverse complement strand
AATGGAAACATCTCAACAAAGACCTTCTCAGCACCCACGGCAAGAAAGAGTTGAGAAGAAATAAGTCGTTGGGCATTAGGAGTAAGGATTGCCCTGACCGAAAAGCCCTGTCTTCCAAGGCCCCTTACCAGATCACATGCCTTATATATCGCTACCGAACTGGTTACCCCCAGGACGATATTAGGCATTGTGATCCCTGTGAGATATCATCCTCAAAATCGCCTCAGTCGTGGCAGGTCTAACCAAGGGTCTTCCCGTATTCCTGGCCTCTTCTGAAAGCAATAGGGCCAAACGGCTCGCCTTTACTACTGTCTTATAGATCTCCCGCGTTCTCTCCCAAATCTTTGCCTCTATCATTCTTCTTCCTCCGTGTTATCTCTTTTTCTATTATATCTACAACCTTGTTGACTGCAAGGCCTAAATCATCATTTACCACAATGTAATCGTAGTTACTAGACTCTAGTATCTCTTCATGGGCAATACCCAACCTCAGAGACAATTCCTCTTCACTGAGATCTGCCCTTGAAACTAACCTACGCCTCAGCTCCTCCTCAGAGGGAGGCATTATAAATATGGTAAGGACATCATCCTTGTAAAGGGACTTTATATACCGCCCACCTCGAACATCTATTATCAATAAAGGTATCTTTCCTTCCTTTAAAATCCTCTCTATCTCTTTCCTGGAAGTGCCGTAGAAATTCCCAAAGATCTCCACCCATTCCAGGAATATCCCCTCACTCAGACCAAGGGCAAACTCCGCCCTTGACAGAAAGATATAATCCTTCCCATCCTCTTCTCCTGGCCGAGGTGATCGTGTAGTACAGGTGGGAACCTTTTTTATCAACCCCTTCAATCGCGAATCCTTTTCCACCAGCTTGCCAATCGTTGTCTTTCCTACTCCAGAAGGTCCGGATAAGACCACCAGCATATCTCTATTCAACATTTTGCAATACCTCCCTTATCCTGTCCGCTGCCACCTTTATACCAAGGGCATATCTAGAAGCCTTTGCATCCACGACCTTCGCCAGAAAGGTATTCGCCTCCCTCAATATCTCTTGAGAGATAAAATCCAGCTCCTTTCCCTTTGGTCCGCTGCCTTCCATAACCTTATCAAACAGGCCAAGGTTCATCTCCAGACGCTTCAATTCCTCAAACACATCCTTTCCCTTTGTCTGGAGGTCCTCAAAGGAACCTTTTGCATCCAGTAGTCTCACCCTTTTAGACAGTCTCTCAAAAAGGCTCTTTGCCTTTTTCATCTGCCCCCTTACCAGCCCCTCCATCTGTCTTCCTTCCTTCTGGCGTTGCTTATTCCATCCATCTATGGCGAAGGAAAGGGCACTGCGAATTGCCTTAAGGAGCCGTTTGTCCTCCTTCATCTCTACATACAACACATCAGGAATAGAAAACAACTCTGAAATAGAAATGTTCACCTCTAGCCCTTCCCTTTTTAGGGCCTCTAACAAACTGTTTATAAAAGATTTATTAAATTCTACATCATATTCCGCGTTCCGGATCTTCACATAAATATCTACTCTAATATGGCCCCTATGAAGCCCTGATAATAGGAGGTCCTTCCTTATAATAGATTCCCAGGAAGAAAAGGGAAGATTGCCTTTTATAGAAATGTCCAGACCCTTGCTATTCCAAGACCTTATCTCAACTCTCACAGAAAAATCAGGAAGCGAGACTTGCCCCACACCAAAGCCCGTCATTCCTATCAATCCCATAACACCTCCAATTGTTCCACGTGGAACACTTCTTAAACTTTTTTATTAATCCTTATCTAAATCTGATTGTTCCACGTGGAACATTTGCTTACACCAAAACAGCCTCATCTCTCTTAAACCCGGATTATGCGTTAGATAAAACTCAAATCTAAAATCTCAAAAGTCAAATCTACAGCTTAAAACTTAAATCTTTTTATTTTTACCCTTTATTTCTTTTCTCTTTATCGTCAGCTAAACCCCCAATTCTTGCAACCCGTTCCCGCTTTTTTAGTTGCGTTTTCTCCTTATATTAAAAATAGTTTTGAGCTTTGAGTTATTTTAATTTGTCCTACAACGCCTCCAACTATATCACAAATCCCTATTGCATAATTTTGGTTAAACAAACAATCCCACCAAATTGTTCCACGTGGAACATTGAAACCTCTTCACAAAACTCAACTTCGCATAATATTGTTCCACGTGGAACATTTTTTAGAAACACTTCCTCTCTACAGAAATTGTTCCACGTGGAACAATTAGGCCCATATAGCCACTGTTCGACCGCCCTCTACCATTGTCCTGGTAGGATACAGGTCCTCGATTATCTCCTCAGGGGAAAACCAGAGTTTTATCTCCCTCTCAGCTGTCTCGGGAGAATCCGATACATGGATTACATTTTCATATACACCACTCGTTGTAATCCTCCCATAGGCACCTCGGACTGTTGTGGGATCCGCCTCCTCTGGATTCGTCGCACCTGCCAAGGCCCTTAACTTCGATATCGCCCCCTCTCCCCAATAGACCAGGGCTATAACCTTATTTCTACCATGCTGCTTCCCACAGATATAGTCTATCACTTCTTGAAAAAATGGCTTATCTTTGAGGTGGGCATAGTGTGTTTTTGCCAGTTCCTCCGAGACCCTGACTACCTTGGCGCCGATTATCTCCAGGCCTGCCGAAGAGATCCTGCTCAAGATATCGCCGGTAAGGGATTTTTTCAGGGCATCAGGCTTAATTAGTACTAGCGCTGCCTCCATTTACTTCCCTCCTTCCCTTTCTTATAACATCCACGACCCTATCGAGATCCACTAGTGAGTAATATTCTATCACTATCTTTCCCTGCTTCTTTTTCTCATTATGCTGTAGGGAAACCCTTGTACCAAGCAATTGCTGGAGGGTCTCCTCTAACCTGAGGACAAA
>JALVWL010000100.1 GCA_027034965.1 Candidatus Omnitrophota bacterium | reverse complement strand
CTCTGAACTCAATGGATTAAGAGGGTAATTATGGAGAAACTTCTCGTAATGGTATTCGTTTTACCGCTTGTCGCGGGTTTTGTTTCCTATATAGTTGGTTTAAAGGGGAATCACCTTTCAAAGATATTTACGGCTGTTGTCCTTTTGACCAACCTTGTCTTTAGCTATAAGATTTTCAAATATGTGATGGCCTCGCTAGACAATCGCATCATTGCCGTGTTTTCAGGGTGGATGCCGCCCCTTGGTATAAACTTTTACGCAGATGGTATAGCGGTTGTATTCTTACTGTTTGCAAATCTATTGGCCTTTGCCTCGTTATTCAGCGCAAAACTCAGTTACTCGAATAGATTTCATGGCCTGATATTGCTCCTTACAGCAGCATTAAATGGCCTGATATTAAGCGGCGATATATTCAATATATTCGTCTTTTTTGAGATACTCTGCCTTGTTTCGTTTGCCCTGGTTGCCTACTACAGGAAGGCGGAATCCATAGAGGCCTCTATAAAGTATTTTGTCCTGGGCAGTATTGCCT
The DNA here is from genome assembly GCA_027034965.1 of Candidatus Omnitrophota bacterium. Taxonomy (GTDB): domain Bacteria; phylum Omnitrophota; class Gorgyraeia; order S143-82; family S143-82; genus S143-82. Next base: position 11,646 of record JALVWL010000100.1, on the reverse strand, counting down.
CAGCGATGCTGTTGATAGGTATTGCCCTTATATATGCCAAGACCGGTAGCCTCAATCTGGCCCAGATTGCGGGTATGGCGCCTCAGTGGAGTGGGTTGTTCAAGGTGGTTGCCTTTGGACTCTTGCTGGTTGGTTTTGGCGTGGAGGCAGGCATCTTTCCGATGAATGCCTGGCTCTTCGATGCCCACCCAGCCGCCCCTTATCCGGTTTCTGCACTGCTCTCTGGAATTGTGATAGAGGTGGCCCTGTATCTACTCATAAGGATAAAATCCCTGTTTTTTGCGGATCCATTATTCACTCTCGTTTTACTTCTCTTGGGTCTTATTACCTTTGCGATTTCAGAACTAGTGGGCTTTTATCAAAGGGACGTAAAGAGATTGCTTGCCTATTCGTCGGCAGGCCAGATAGGACTTATGCTTATGGCCTTTTCCCTGCCTTTAAAGATAGGGATGTTTGCAGGGCTGTTGTTGTTTATAAATCACCTGCTGGCAAAGGGTCTTCTCTTTATATCCGTTGGGGCGATGTCTGATAGGTCAGGGGATAGGGGCATAGATAGATTTTCAGAATCTGCTAGCTTCGTCGATAAAGTTGCAGTCCTAGCAGGCGGACTTTCTCTTCTAGGTGTGCCACCATCTATCGGATTTATGGGCAAGGTCCTCCTGTTCATTGCCCTGGTAAAGGCAGGATTTCTTGCCCTTGCCCTATGCCTTATTCCTTTCGTTGTCCTGGAGGCCCTCTATGTGATGCGTCTGGTAGGCCGCACCCTTGCTTCCAAAGGAGAGGGCCGTATAGAATGTCCAGGGCAGATGGTTGTGCAATGGGTATTTACCTTTATTATAATTGTGTTACCCATTATCGTCAGTAGGATGTCTATTCAGACAGACAAGCTGAACCTGAACGGGTTTAATAAACAGGACTATCTCTATGGGATGGCTTCTCAGCTATTAAAAGGAGACAGGTTATGATATTGCTCGATATGATAAAGGCAGACAACCTTGCTTTCTTCTTTTCCGTACTCACGATAGGCTTCTTTGTCGCAAATACCCTGTTCCTCGTCTTTTCAGGGATAAAGAAGGGCATCCTATTGAACACAATACTGAGCCTATTTCTAACATTTGTATTATTGATGCTCTATGCCACGCACAATATCGTGATATTCTTTGCCCTCTGGGAAATGGCCACCTGGTTGACCTATCTCCTGGCAAACAATCCCAGGAAATCCAGCAAATACCTCTGGGCATCCCTTCTGGCCGAGTTCTTTATGCTTATCGCAGTGGCAAGGACAGTGGCCTATGGTTCGTATGACATCGCAATGGTGGGTTATGTGGACCCCCTGAACCTTGTGATGTTCTGTCTGCCATTTATTGTAAAGAGTGGAATACTTCCATTTAACTTCTGGGTAGCAGACCTTTATACGGGTTCGGATAAGAGATTTGTCACCTATCTATCCGCTATCATCGGTAAACTAGGTGTATTTGGCCTCCTGCGGGTATTCCTGTTGAGTTCAGGTCTTGTCCCTGGATTATTTGTTTATACCTTCATATACCTGGCAGGCATTACCGCTGTCTGGGCCACCTTTAAGGCAGTTGGCAGTGAGGATGCAATCGAGGCCCTTTCCTTCTCTAGTCTCTCTCAGGTTGCATTTATCTTTGCCTCTGTATTATTGATGAATAAATCTGCACTAATAGGTGGATTGGTCCATTACTTAAATCATATGTTGATAAAGATGGGGATGTTTATGGCAGTCGTATACATATGGGCCAGAACCGGAACCACGGAATTCAGACGCCTGGGAGACTTCGTCTCGAAGATGCCCTTTACATTTCTTTTCTTCCTTATGCTCGGGATCTCCCTGGCAGGTGTTCCTCCTATGGGAGGGGTTATATCCAAGTGGTTTATGTATGAAGGATTCATCGAAGAGTCAAAGCTCCTAGCAGTCCTCTTGTTCTTCGTGGCCGGTGTTGGTTCATTCCTCTATGTATATCGACTCCTCCATTCTATATTTCTTGGGAGAAAGAAACCAAGCATAGGCCTAGTAAACGAAATGAATATACTGGCCATACTTCCTCTGGCAGCAAGCGCGCTTATCAGCTTCCTTATAGGTGCCTACAGCAGGCCATTTATACATTTTGCTGCCAAGGCCCTTGGAATGGACCTTGCTGAGCCGCATACAGATATTGGTTTTGCCTACATAGGGATCGTCTCTGCTGTATTTGGTGCATTGATATTATTTGCCGTTGTACTATGGCTCCTACTGCCCAGACACAGATATGTCCCTGACAGCGAGGGATACACTGCCGCTGCATATCTGCCGAAGGACATTGAACACTGGGATTACAGCTATAACTTCTACGCCCCAGTGGTCAGATTAGGTGATAAGTTCGTGCGAATCTTTTCACTGGACTGGCTGGCGCGCTTCTGGAAGGAGTACATCGCTGCGATAGGTGAGCTCTTCAGGGGGATATATAGCGGTTCCTTGAACCTATATGGATTTTATCTGATAAGCGTTATTGTGTTAGCCCTGTTTCTTAAGGAGATACTGAAATGAATGGCGTTTGGTTTTTGGTCTTTTTACCATTTATCGCATTTTTGATAGGCATATCCTTTATGGGTATAGGTACGAGGATAGTTGCCAGGATACAAAGGCGATATGGTCCGCCCCTGATACAGCCCTTTATAGATGTGATAAAACTCCTTTCAAAGGATTCTATCTCCTATGGCTGGGTCTTTGATATGGGAGTGTGGATGGCACTGGCAGGGGCCGCTTTGGTCGTATATTTCGTTCCGTTTGCAGACAATGTTGTCCTTTCCGGGAAGGCCGATGTGGTCGTACTTATGTACATATTGGCCATAGCCCCTCTGGGAATGGCCCTCGGCACTGCCCAGGCGAAAAACCCCTACGCCAGCATCGGAATATCGCGTGCACTTATGCTTATGCTGGGCTATGACCTACCGCTTGTGATGGTCATCCTCGGCATAATCACTTATACTGGCAGTGCCAGTTTTGTAGACATACTCTCTGCCCAGCAAGGTGGAATAGCGAATTGGTATATATTCAGATTGCCGCTGTTTGCCATCGTATATTTCTGGGTAATGATTGCTGAGATGGGCAAGCATCCCTTTGATGTGTTGATTGCCCCGAGTGAGATAGCCTCTGGCCCTATGGTAGAGTTTTCTGGGAAATATCTTGGATACCTTTTTATATATATGGCCCTGCACTACTATGCTGCCTGTGCCCTGTTTGTAAACTTCTTTATGGGGGGGGCGGCAAGTTTTATTGAATTTTATCTGAAGATGTTTTCGGTATTCTTCGTGCTTATATGCATAAGTGCAGTAATGGCCAGGACGACCACCCAGCGGGCCGTCTATATGTACTGGACAAAGCCAGTAGTCTTGGCATTTATTGGCTGGCTCGTATATTTGGGATGGCGAATCTTTTAGGAGGGATGGAAATGGCTGAGTGCCCTACGAATATGGAAGTGGCAAAGGAAAATAATTCGATACTGAGGGCCTTTGCTGATTGGGCTAGGAAGAATTCTATCTGGCTGCTCCACTATTGTACGGGTTGCGGTGCAATAGAGCTTCCGCCTACTATGACCGCAAGATTTGATATGACCCGTTATGGCTTTGCCCCTATGGCAACGCCCCGTCAGGCCGATGTATTGCTCATAACTGGCTACCTATCTCTGAAGACCCTCAAAAGGGTCATATGGTCTTATGAGCTTATGCAGGCCCCCAAGTATGTTATTGGATTTGGTTCCTGTACGATGAATGGAGGGCATTACTGGGATTCCTATATAACCATAAATCGACTCAGTGACTACATCCCCGTTGATATATACATCGCTGGATGTATGCCTAGACCAGAGGCAGTCTTGACCGGTATGCTCGAGATAAAAGAACGCATAAAAAAGAAACTTCCTGGCGGTTGGCTGGATTACGAAAAGAGATACGATTGGTATAAAGAAAATCAGAGAAAGATACTGTCTGACGTATAAGGAGAGGTTATGACAGAGAAGATAGATCTAATAAAATGGCTTGCCAGCCTGGGCGTAAAAGCAGAGACAGCCAAGAATGGCATCATCTCTCTATTTGTAGAAAAGGGCCAATTTATGCCGGTTATCCAGTCCCTATACACCAATGGGTTTAACTACCTGGCAACCATAACTGCAGTCGATCTTATGGATAACAGGTATGAATTGATTTACAATCTCTATTCATTTGAGTCGAATCAGAGGATATTTCTGCGTGTAGAGTGCTCCTACGACGAAAAAATGCCAACAGTGCTTGAGCTTTGGCCCAATGCCAGGTTTTACGAGAGAGAGATATACGAGATGTTTGGAATTGAATTCACAGGGAACCCGGACTACAAAAGACCATTTATTTTCGAGGGCAACGATCCAGTCAGGTTGGAGTTCCCTATGCGTAAGTCTTTTGACTCTATTAAATTCTCATTGGAAAACTACGGAGAAAGGGATTATGGTGGACGAAAGAAAGGTTGAACTATTCATCGGCCCAAATCATCCTGGTGCAGCAGGTAATTCCTGTATGCATCTATGGCTTGAGGGAGACATAATAAAGAGAGTCGAGCCGGAATACGGCTTTCTCCATCGTGCATTCGAAAAATTAATGGAACATCGCAACCTTATGCAGAATGTCTCGATTGTGCCAAGGATCTGCGTACCAGAGCCAGACATAAATGAGGACGTCTATTGTCGCTGTATAGAAGATATCTGCGATATAGAGGTCCCTGACAGGGCAAAATATATTCGAACCATAGTCCTGGAACTGGCAAGGATTACCGCTACCTTTCTGAACCTTGGTTTTATGTGCGGTGGTCTAGGGATTTATACGGTTATGCAGTGGGCCTTTGCCGATAGAGACTTTGTCCTGGACCTCTTTGAGTGGCTCACTGGCGCCAGGGTATATCATATCTTTATGATACCCGGTGGGGTCAGGAGAGATTTTCCTGAAGGCTTTGAGAAAAAGATAGAAGAAGTCCTGGATTATATAGAGCGGCGGCTCCTCGACTACGATAGGACATTCTACCACAACAGCTTTTTCGTCTTCAGGACAAAGGGGAGGTTGGTTGTAGGGGAAAGAGAGATAAAGAAGTATTGTCTGACTGGTCCTGCCGCAAGGGCAGCCGGCTATCCCATTGATATGCGAAAGATACACCAGTACGAGGCCTACCCTGAGGTAGACTTCGATATCGTTACATTAGAAGATGGAGACGCCTATTCCAGGATGCTGGTAAAGAGGATGGAGATAGAACAGAGCATAGATATCATAAGGCAACTGCTGGCAAAGATGCCTTCTGGTGAGGTCCTAAATAAGCCGATAAATTACAAAAAGTGGATACCCCCCAGGGGAGAATCCTATCAGGTCGTGGAATCCATAAACGGTGAATATGGATATTATATGAGATTCGATGGAGAATCGTCAAATCCATATAGGGTGCATGTGCGTGGGCCGTCTTATACCACCGGTACCGCGATGATGCAGGATATATTGATAGATAAACCCATTGAAGATATGCCTGTCTACCTTTCAAGCTTTGGAGTCTGTCCGCCAGAGATAGATAGATAGGGAAGGAATGAAAAAAGGAGAGAGAATGGCAAAGAGTTATACTCGCTATGAACAAAAAAAATCCCTCATAGAACCTCTATTTGGCCTAAAGAACCTGTTTCAGAAACCAGTAACCGTAAAGATACCATTTGAAAAGAAAGAGGTTTCACCTCGTTACCGTGGCTTCCACACCAACGATTTAGATGCCTGTATTGGTTGTGGCAATTGTTCCGAGATATGTCCAACATCCGCTATTACAATGGTCAAAGACCCATCTCTGCCAGAAGACCAACCTGGCAGGAAGCCACAGAGACCCTGGATGGACTACGGACGGTGTTGCTTTTGCGCCCTGTGTGTAGACGTCTGTCCCAGCGGTTCCTTGTCTATGACAAAAGATTTTGTCTGGATATCATATGAGGCAGACGACTTTTACTTTATGCCTGATAAGAAAGGATTGGACAACAAAGGCTGGCAATCCGATCCAAAGACATCTATCTTCCATCACGAGGCATTACCAGTTGAGATTATGCCTGCTGAAGAGCGCAAAAAGGACTTCTTCGTCATCACAAATGGATACACCCGCGAGGATGCATTATCTGAGGCAATGCGCTGTATGGAGTGCGATGTCTGTAGATTGGGATGTCCGGCGCGTATGAAGATAGGCGATTATATAAGGGAAATATACTTTGAACGATACGAAAACTCCATCAAGATAATGCTCGAAGACAATCCATTATCAGGCGTATGCGGGACCATCTGTACGCACAAATGCCAGGACGCCTGTGCTATATCCTTAAGAGGGGATTCCCTCTCTATAATGTATCTGAAAGGCTATGCCGTTAAGCAAGTAGATTACGATAAGATAGCCGAAGAACTCAGGCCAAAACAAGAAAAAGGAAAGAAAATAGCAGTCATTGGCGGAGGCCCTTCAGGGCTCTCCTGCGCCTTTTATCTCAGGAAAGAAGGCTACAGCGTTGACATATACGAAAGAGAGGCCGAAGTCGGTGGAATGCTTAGATACGGCATACCTTCATACAGACTCCCTAATGACATCATAGGCAAAGACGTATCCCTTATACAAAAGATAGGCGTGAACATAAAGACAGGCGTTGAAGTAGGGAAAGATATTCCTTTTGAAGACCTAATCGACCAGTACGATGCCGTCTATATTGCCTGTGGTCTCCAGAAAGGGCTGAAGACAGGCGTGGCCAATGAGGATGCAGAGGGCGTATGGCAGGCAGTAGACTTTTTGGGCGACATAAGAAAAGGAAAGGATATACAGATAGGCAAGAAGGTAATCGTAATAGGCGGTGGAAATGTTGCAATGGATGCCGCCAGGACAGCGGTAAGGCTTCAGATGATGAAGTACGGCAAAGTAGACGTCTCTGTACTCTGTCTTGAAGGCTTTGATGAGATGCCCGCCTTTAAAGAGGAAATAGAAGAGGCAATGGAAGAAGGAGTCAAGATACTACCTTGTGTTGGTGCGCCACGAGGCAAAGAAGGAATACTCGTCAAAAACGGCAGAGTAGTTGGATTTAGAGGCTATCCTGTTAAGGCCTTGAGAGACCAAGATGGGAGATTCAATCCCCAGTTTGAGGAAAAGACAATGGACTTCGATGCCGATATGATTATCGAGGCAGTAGGACAGGGCCCTGATTTTGGGTTTATCCCACAGGACATTCAGAAAAATATGGAAAAATCTGGCTGGCGATTTAAAGTAGACGAAAATTATATGACCTCTGTTAAGGGGATATTTGCGGGTGGAGACATCTGGAACACAAGGCGGGATGCAATATCTGCTATCGCAGATGGAAAAAAGGCCGCCGAGGGCATAATAAAATACCTGTCCTGATAGTTTTGCCTTCTTCTCACTGCGCATTAGAGTTTGGTAGACTTTGGGGCGAAACTCTTTCTTGCAAAAATACTTTTATCCCAAATTAAGCAATAGAGATTTTGTGATATAATGGAAGCCGTTGGGAGACGGATAATCGGAGGATATTATGCTTAATTTTCTAGTGAGTAAGATAATCGGCACATATAACGAGCGACAGATAAAGCGTGCGATGAAAGTCGTTGCAAAGGTCAATGCTCTAGAAGAGACTATATCCAAATTAACTGATGAGCAATTAAAGGCAAAGACAGATGAATTCAGAAAGACGATAAAAGGATACCTCGATAAAAACCTATCCGAAAACGCAGATGATAATATAAGATTCAGATTAGAACAGAAGGCCCTAAATATGATACTCCCTGAGGCCTTTGCAGTGGTAAGAGAGGTTGCCAAGCGCCTTCTCAATATGCGCCATTTTGATGTACAGATAATAGGTGGGCTCGTACTTCACGAGGGAAAGATAGCCGAGATGGCCACAGGAGAAGGCAAGACCCTTGTTGCGACCTTGCCGGCCTATCTAAACGCCCTGACCGGTAGAGGAGTCCACATCGTCACAGTAAACGACTACCTCGCCCGCAGGGATAGGGAATGGATGGGCCCCATCTATGAATTTTTGGGACTTAGCGTTGGAGTCTTGCAGCACGATATGCCGCCCTGGGACAGAAAAAAAGTATATGCCTGCGATATCGTCTATGGAACCAATAATGAATTTGGATTCGATTATCTGCGCGACAATATGGTTACGCGCAGAGAAGATATGGTCCAGCGAGAACTCCACTATGCCATAGTTGACGAAGTAGACAGCATACTTATCGACGAGGCAAGAACCCCTCTCATCATATCTGGTCCAGCAGAGGAATCAACAGAGCTGTATTATAAAATAGACAAGATTATACCCCTCCTCGAACGTGGGGAGAGAAACGAAGAGACCAAAGAAGAGACAGGCGACTACATAGTAGATGAAAAGGGGCATACCGCCTACCTTACAGAAAAGGGTGAAGAGAAGGCCGCCAAACTATTAGGCGTGGACAATCTCCATGAGATAGATACAATGGAGATAAAACACCACATAAACCAGGCGCTAAAGGCCCATACCCTCTTTAAACGCGACGTCGATTACGTAGTCAAGGATGGAAAAGTCATCATAGTAGATGAATTTACTGGAAGACTTATGCCCGGCAGGCGCTGGTCTGATGGTCTGCATCAGGCAGTCGAGGCCAAAGAAGGCCTGAAAATAGAAAGAGAGAACCAGACACTTGCCACCATTACCCTGCAGAACTATTTTAGACTCTATAAGAAACTTGCAGGGATGACCGGTACAGCTGCTACCGAAGCAGCAGAATTTCACAAGATATACAACCTCGACGTAGTTGTCATCCCCACCAACAGGCCCTTGAGGAGGATAAATTATCCGGACGTAGTATATAAAACGCAGAAGGCCAAGTTCAATGGAGTTGTTGAAGAGATACAGGAGATGTACGAAAAGGGAAGACCCGTGCTCGTTGGTACCACATCGATAGAGAAATCCGAATACCTTAGCAACCTCTTGAAATTAAGAGGGATCCCTCATCAGGTCCTGAACGCAAAATACCATGAACGCGAGGCCCACATAGTCGCTCAGGCCGGCAGGTACAAGGCCGTCACCATAGCCACCAATATGGCAGGTAGGGGAACAGACATATTGCTTGGCGGCAATCCTGAATTTTTGCTCAAAAGCTATATAGATACACTTCAAGAAGAAGACGAAGAAAAACGACGTCAATTGATAGACGAGATGCGCGAGAAACTATATCGTCAGGCAAAAGAAGAGCAGAAAAAAGTCATTGAACTAGGCGGCCTCCATGTAATTGGCACCGAACGCCACGAGTCCAGGAGAATAGATAACCAGTTGCGTGGAAGATCTGGCCGCCAGGGCGACCCTGGATCCTCTAGATTTTACGTAGCCCTGGATGATGACCTTATGAGACTGTTTGGTTCTGATAGAATTGGTGGCTTAATGGACAAATTCGGTATGGATGAAAACGAACGACTGGAATCTCCTTTCTTGAGCAAGACCATAGAAATGGCCCAGAAGAGAGTAGAACAGCACCACTTCGAGATAAGGAAAAACCTCCTTGATCTGGATGATGTGATGAATCGCCAGAGAGAAGTCATATACGGATGGCGAAAAGAGATACTCTTTGCCGAGTCAGACAAGGTAAAGGAGTTGATATTAGACGTTGCCTGGGAAGTCCTTGAAAATGCCATTGCTATGTTTATGCCGCCAGGAATTGGAGCGCGCGACTGGAACATTCCAGAGTTTCTGTCCTTTTTGCGCTATAATTTTAATGTGGAGTTAAGCGAAGAAGAATTAAAAAATAAAGATAGAGAAGAAATACAGCACTACGTATTCGATAAGATAGAAGAAGAGATACATAATAAGATACAACAAGTGCCTGACACAGATTCATTTGCTGAGTTTATGCGAATGGTCTTCCTTCAGGTCATAGACAAACACTGGAAAGAACACCTACATTCAATGGATATATTAAAAGAGTCCATCGGATTGCGCGCCCACGGAAATATGGATCCAATTGTAGAATACAAACAAGAGGCATATAATATGTTCTCGATACTGATAGACAGCATAAAAAACGAGATAGTGAACTTCATATTCAATGTAAAGATAGATATAAGCCGCCAAGTACGTTCTGTCTTTGATGAACTCCCCAAGCGAGAGATACATTCCTCAGAAAATCTAGATGGCCCCAAATACATCCCCAAACCAGGGGAAAAAATACCCAGAAACGCCCCTTGTCCCTGCGGTAGCGGCAAGAAATATAAAAAATGCTGCGGCCGCTTTTAAGCAAATTAGCCTAATTTTGTTCCTGGTTCTATCCAAATTTGTTTCACTTTATGAAACAAAATCTTTCAGGAAAAATCCGTTTCATTTTATGATAGTAATTTTTCCTGGAAAAAATTGTTTCACTTGGGGTGATGATTGACTTTGGGTATGAGTAATGTTATACTTTAGTATAACTAAAAGGCAAATAAGGAGACAGATATATGATAAAGACAACCAAAGTAGCCATTAGTCTGCCAAAAGATGATTTTGAGCGCATTGAGAAAATCCGAAAAGAGATGGGCCTGCAACGCAGCACTATTATTGATATGGCGATTCGGTTTTGGCTTGAGAGCATAGAAAAAGAGAAGATGATAAGGCAATACGAGGAAGGATACAGGAAGAGGCCGGAGTCTCTGGATGAGGTGAAGGCAATGGAACAAGCCTCAGCTGATGCATTTAGAGAGGAAGGTTGGGAATGAGAAGAGGCGAGGTTTGGTGGGCAGATCAACCCGAACCTATAGGCAGGCGTCCGGTTGTTTTGCTTTCTCGGGATGAGGCCTATAGGGTGCGAAATGCCGTAACTATTGCCCAGATTACCACGACTATTCGCAATATTCCGGTAGAGGTTTATTTAGACGAATCAGATGGCCTGCCGAAGAAATGTGTTGCAAACCTTGATACGATTACAACGATAAGGAAAGAACTTCTTTCAGAGAGAATTTGTTCCCTAAAACCGGAGAAGATTGAACAGATTAACAGGGCGATAAGGTTTGCTTTAGGTCTTGATTAATCCCCGCAAATCCCCAAAAACTCAAGTTCACTATGGTAAAATTTGTTTCATTTTGTGATAGTAACTCTTTCAGGAAAAATCTGTTTCATTTGGTTAAAGGGGAATTTGAATGTGTAAGATTACGATTCCTCTATGAGGTCTGATAGGATATTTGTTATTACCTTTTTTAATTCCGGGATATGCTTGCTACATACTTCAGAGATTGCCTCTGCATCTATGTCAAAGTAATGATGTGTGATGATATCTCTCATTCCCTTTATACCTTTCCAATCTATAGAGCTATGTTGGGATAGGAATGATTTTCCGGCAAGTTTATCTATATTTTTAACGCTTTCACCTATTGCAATCAATTGCATACATATTACATCTAACTTTTCCATTCCTTCAGGACTTGATAGAAAATCGTCAGCAGTTTTTATCGGCGAGAAACGGTATAAAATCTTGTCTATAGCATTATTTATTTGTTGCAAAATATCAATTAATAATTCTCTGTCATATATATATTGCTTCCTTTTTTATTTGTTTTTTAAGGTAGGGATATACTGCTCCCCGTTAAGAGATAGGCAGTAATTT
>JALVWL010000099.1 GCA_027034965.1 Candidatus Omnitrophota bacterium | reverse complement strand
GTAATATTCGGAATATAGACATAGGGAAATTCATAAATTATTTAGTTAGGTTCCCTGTTATTTCAGTAAGGAGACGGGTTGGTTTTTTCCTGAGAGAGATTGGATGCCCTGAGCGAGAACTTCAACTTCTTCGCGAATCAATAAAGGGGAAAACAGGCTTTACATTGCTTGATCCCTATAAAAAATCTCGTAGGGGGAAAATTGATAAGGAGTGGAGGGTCATTGTTAATAGATAGGAATAGACTCAAGGTGCTTATACCGGCTATTGCAGGTAAAATGAAGTTCAGGCCTGCTATTGTTGAGAAGGATTATTACATTACTGTGATTTTAAACCATGTAAAAGGATTGCTTAGTAACAAACTTGTGTTTAAAGGCGGGACATTGTTAAATAAAGCGTATTTGAATTATCATAGATTGAGTGAGGATCTGGACTTTACTTATATTTTTCCACTAACGTCAAGAGCCCAAAGGTCAAAGGCAATTGAGCCTATACGAAAGAAGATGGCCTCATTTTTGAACACCCTTGGTCTGACGAGTGATAATCCGGAAGGAGAGGGATTTAATAATTCCAGACAGTATGTTTTTGTAATTAAATATTATTCAATAATAATGAACAAAGAAGATACAGTTAAATTTGAGATTTCTCTTAGGCAGTTTCCCATAGACAGTCCTGTTGAGATAGTGTTGAAACATTTTTATCAGGACCCTTTTACCGGTGAAGATATTTTCCCTCATGGAAGTGTTTTGTCATTGTCATGGAAGGAAAGCGTTGCAGAGAAACTCAAAGCAGCCATAACAAGAAGAGAGGTGGCGATACGAGATTTTTATGACCTTTGGCATATTTCTGAAACAGGATTTGATTTTTATGACAGAGATTTTGTACGTATCTTTAAAAAGAAGCTGTCAGAGGATAATTATTCAGGAGATTATAGTCTAAACTTTGGCCGTAGCGATGAAGATATATATGTTTTGCGCAGGCAGGTTGAAGATTACCTTAAACCGGTTATTCGTGAAGGAGAAGAGTTTAATCTGGATGAGGTATTGGAAAGGTTTAATTCTATCTTGAGGAATATATGAGAGGTTAGTCAACTTCCCAAAATCCCTCAAAACTCAAGTTCACTATGGAAAAATCTGTCTCACTTTATGAGACTAAATCTTCCTGAAAGAAGCAGAAGAATCAGTCTCATTATCTAATTTCCGCGAATGGGATTGTAGATAAAATTTGATTACTTGATAATGTTGCAATTTGGTATAATGTTTTCAAAAGGGGTTAATGCTGTGAATTATAAGGAAATAGAGAGAATATTGCAATCAAGGAAAAAGTATTTGGAAGAAAAATATAATATAAAATCTTTGGGTATTTTTGGCTCCTGTGTTAGGGGTGAATCAACAGAAAATAGCGATGTAGATATTTTAGTAGAATATAGGGAGGCTCCGGATTTGATAAGTTTTGTAGAATTGAAGTACTATCTTTCCGATCTCTTAAATACAAAGGTTGACCTTGTGATGAAAAACACACTTAAGCCCAATATAGGCAAAGAGATACTAAAAGAAGCTGTATACTTATGAAGCGTGAGATAATAGGCCATAGCTGGAATGAGGGATGTCTTGATTCATGAGTATTTTGGCGTAGATTATCAAGTGGTTTGGAAAACTGTTACGGAACGCATCCCTGAATTTAAGAAGACGATAGATGAGATATTGGAAATTATATAAGCAATCTTTCTTTTCCCTTGAAATTGTCCGTACTCAAATGTGCCCTAAATAGCCTTTCTTCCTATGTGAGACTAAATTTTCCTGAAAGAATCAGTATCATTTTGTGAGAAAATTTTTCCTGGAAGAATCTGTTTCATTGTTGATTGTGTGGATAGATATGGGGGGTAGGGATAGATATGTGGATTGCCTTTTCTGGATGTAATGGTAAAATAAATTATATGATTAGTGATATAGATAAACAACAGATATGCGAGGTTTCAAAAAAGTATAATGCCAAAAAAGTTATCCTTTTTGGTTCCAATCTATCTGGGGTTTCAGATGCTATGGATATTGATCTTGCAGTTGAGGGTGTTAGTCCAGAGGATTTTTTCGATTACTATTCGGAGCTCATATTTAGCCTTTCTAAACCGGTTGACCTTGTTGATTTAGCAAATAAAAATAAGTTTACCGACATAGTTGAAAAAGAAGGGCTTGTTGTGTATGGCAACGTATAAGGAGAAAATCGAAGCTGAATATGAAGCAATAAAAGAAATCCTTTCTCTCTTGCCAAAGGATTCTATAGAAAATTTGAACGATTTGGAGCTGGCCGGCGTGGCTATATTGCTTTGTAATTTTTATAACGGTATGGAGAATATTTTGAAACAAGTTTTTAAAATGAGAGGGATTGATGTCCCGAGTGGATACTCATGGCATAGGGATATGATAAATCAGGCATTATCTCATGAAATCATTTCCCAAGCACTGGCAGAAAATCTTAAAAAATATTTGGCTTTTAGACATTATATTGTCCATTCTTATGCCATAGACCTTGATGTGCGTAAAATAGGTGCTTTGATAAAAGGGATAGATGCTGTATTATAGCGCTTTTATCATGAAGTTATTGAAGCGGTTTAAGCTATAGTTTGCTTTCTTATAATCCATCCAAATCCTCCTCAAATCCCCCAAAACTCAAGTTTACTGTGGTAAAATTTGTTTCACTTTATGAAACAAAATCTTTCAGGAAGAATCTGTTTCATTTTATGATAGTAATTTTTCCTGGAAAAATCTGTTTCACTTTGTGAAACAAAAAGTTTCTGGAAGAAATTGTTTCATTCCAAATTTATATTGCAATAACTTATCAAATGTGTTAAGTTATTTGTATGAAATGGGAAGAGTTTTTGGCTAAATTTGGGGATGTGGGCGTTGTTGATTCAAAGGAGGTTAGTTTTTTATTCCCTTCCAAAGAGGTTATGCAGGTTCAATTTAGCAGG
>JALVWL010000098.1 GCA_027034965.1 Candidatus Omnitrophota bacterium | reverse complement strand
GTCTATCTGTCACCCGTTTTTTTGCCAGTATGTATCCCACAGAAGAGAGCACCAGTACCTGAAATACTGCACCAATCGCTGCGTATATTGATAGAGATATCCCTTTCATTCTTTATTAATGAGCACATAATTTGGAGAAAAATCACAGGTAAATTTATAATAAGAGAATTTGCCGTGGTGCAGGTCAATAGTTATATCCAGGTCTTTATCGATGAGCAGGGCCTTGGTGCGAGTTATCATAGGCTTGCCTTTTTTGAAGACTATATGCTTGTTGGCGATTATCTCCAGCTTTTTTTCCTCGACGTGTTTGCTGGCCGCGCCCACTGCCGCGGCTATCCTGCCCCAGACTATCTTGCCGCCGAAGACAGAGCACTTGAATAGCGCAGATGTAGCGACCTTTTCTGCGACCTTTACGGCCTCATCCTGGCTGGAGGCTCCCTGTACAGTGATGCGCACAAACCTGGTGGCCCCTTCGCCGTCTCTGACTATCATTTCCGCAAGGCGCATACATAGGGTTTTCAGACTCTCTACGAATATCTGATATTCCTTTGATTTCTTCGAGGTTATGTGTACCCCTCTACTATTGGCCAAGATGAATACCGAGTCGTTTGTACTCATATCTCCGTCAACGGATATGCGATTGAAGGTTTCATTGACCGCCTCTTTTAGAGCCGATTTCAGGAGCGCAGTTGATATATTTGCATCCGTGGTCAGCACAGCGATCATAGTGGCCATATGAGGGAATATCATCCCTGCCCCTTTTGCCATTCCACCGATAGTTATCTTACCCTTAGGGGTGGTAGCAGTCACAGCCGCTTCCTTTGAGAAGGTATCAGTTGTCATTATTGCCATTGCCGCAGAGGTATGGCCTACCGTGTCTGTGTTTTCGACCAGGGCAGCCAAACTGTCCAGTATCTTCTTTTCTGGGAATGGAACACCTATTATGCCTGTGGATGCTATCAATATGTGTTTTTCCTCGTCGTATATGAGTTTTGCCAGTCTTTTAGATATGTTTATGGCCGCCTTATATCCTTCTTCGCCTGTGCAGCAGTTTGCATTTCCACTGTTTATCAGCACAGCGCGGGCAAAGCCATTCTTTATGCGTTCTTTTGATATCTTTACTGGATGGGCTACTATGCTGTTTGTGGTGAATACAGCGGCCACATTACATATATCGTCCTCGCACATCACCAGTGCAAGGTCTTTCTGGCCCTCTTTTTTTATCCCACAAGAAATCCCCCCTGCCTGGAATCCTTCTGGCGCGCACACTCCTCTAGGGACCCATTTAATCACAGCAATCCCTCCTTTTCGTCCAGACCAAAGATAAGGTTCATATTCTGAATCGCCTGGCCGCTTGCACCCTTTATTAGATTATCTATTGCAGAGATAACGATGACTGTATCGGGCGCGGCCGAGCGAATTGCAATGTGGCATTGATTTGTGTGTACTACTCCCTTGAAAGAGGGAAGTTTTTCCTTTAGTATGCTTATAAAGCCAGCCGTCTGATATGTTTCCTGATAGAGATCTTCTATATCCTCCTGGGTTTTGGATTGGTTTAAGGAGACATACATTGTTGAGATAATCCCTCGCTCTATCCCAACTATATGCGGGACGAAGATAATTTTATCTTTCTCCAGACCCAGTATCTGCAATACTTCAGGAATGTGCTGGTGCTGGTTTACCTTATATGGCATTAGTTCACCGACGAGAGAGACAAAGAGAAGCCTACTTGATAATTTTTTCCCTGCCCCGCTTGCCCCTGATTTTGCGTCGATAAAGACATTCTTTATCAATTTTGCCCTGACCAGAGGATATAGTCCCAGGATTATGGATGTTGGATAACAGCCTGGATTTGCTATCAGCCTGGCCGTCTTTATCTTTTCCTTGAACATCTCGGGCAAGCCGTATACTGAATCCTTGAGCAGGTCCGGGCATAGGTGCTCTGTTTTGTACCATTTTTCATATACAGCGGCATCCTTTAATCGAAAGTCCGCGCTCAGGTCTATCACCACTACATCTGGATACAGCTGGACAGCGAACTCCTGTGACACTGTATGGGGCAGGGCAAGGAAGACGCAGTCACAGGATGCCTTTATTTTCGATATATCTATTTCGGATACAGCAAGTCCTTTTGGGGCCCATGGGTATATATCCTTGACAGGGCCGTGATTTTGGCGACTGGCGAGATAGGTTATCTCCACGGATGGATGGCGAAGAAGCAGGCGCAGGAGCTCTTCGCCTGTGTGGCCTGTTACCCCTATAATCCCCACTTTTATCTTTTTATCTGCGTCTGGCAATATTGACTACCTCCAGATTGTATTGGTCTGGTTTTATTTCCTTATCTGTGATGAATTGACATTCTGTGTTGTATTTCTTGCTTATGTCCAAGAGGATATGCCGCTGGGTCTTCAGGTACTCTATTACCTGTTTGTGGGCCTTAACTATGGCTCGTTTTTTCCTGCGCCTATCCTGTCTTAGCATATATCTCAACTTTCTAAACAGCCCGATTGCAACTGTCTGCGGCGACATTATCTTCCCGCGTCCGTCACAGCAAGGGCATATAGAAAATGTCCGTGCCTCGCTTGTCCTTTCAGTCCTTTCTCGCGTCATCTCCACCAGCCCAAGGGGAGAGACAGATACGATTTCAGATTTTGCCTTATCCCTGGCAAGGGCGGTCTTTAGTACGGATAATACCTCATTTTTGTGCGCAGGCACCTTCATATCAATAAAATCTATCACAATAATGCCGCCAATATCCCTAAGGCGCAGTTGCCTCCCTATTTCCTGTGCGGCCTCACAGTTTACTATAAACGCCATTTCCTCCTGATTGCGCTTTACTGCCTTAAACTTGCCGCTGTTGACATCTATTACTGTCAATGCCTCTGTCTCTTCGATGATTAGATAGCCCCCGCCTGGCAGGCTTACTGTCGGGTTATATATCTCTTCTATCTGTTGTTCTATACCCCTTAGCTCGAATAACGGTACATTGGCGTTGTAC
>JALVWL010000097.1 GCA_027034965.1 Candidatus Omnitrophota bacterium | reverse complement strand
TATTGCTAATCATGGACTTAAAATGAAGGGTATCTCTATCCAGTACCAGCATCTCGAGTTCCCTGTGCGCAGTATAGAGTATCTCTGCTGCTGGGGCCTCATAGATTTCACGCGATTTTATTCCAACTAACCTGTCTTCCACCATATCTATTCTACCAACTCCGTATTTACCACCTAATTTATTCAAATATCGGATCAACTCTTCTGCCTTCATCTTCTTGCCATTAACCTTTACAGGGATCCCTTCTTTAAATTCGATATCTAGATAGACAGGCCTAGCCTTTACCTGTGAAGGATCTGCTGTTATCTGATAGGCATCGGCAGGGGGTTCTACAAATGGGTCTTCCAACACACCACATTCTATGCTCACACCCCAGAGATTCTCATCTATACTATATACCTTTTTCTTACTTACATCTATAGGGATCCGGTTGAGGCGGCAGTATTCTATCTCTTCTTCTCGAGAACCGAACTCCCACTGCCTTACCGGGGCAATAATCTTCAATTCCGGATTAAGCATCCTAACCGCCAGCTCTATCCTCACCTGATCATTTCCCTTCCCTGTGCATCCATGGGCAACTGCCGAGGCCCCTTCTCTTTCAGCCAACAGCGCCAGGTATTTCCCGATAAGCGGACGGCCAAGTGCCGTAGCCAGATAATATTTGCCCTCGTAAACCGCACCCGCCTGGAGGGTAGGCCATATTATCTCCTCTATAAACTCTTTACGCAGGTTCTTCACATACAACTTACTAGCCCCGGCTGCCTTTGCCCGCTTCCGTGCGGTTGGCACATCCATCTCTTGTCCCAGATCAGCCATAAAACAGATGACATCCCATCCTCTATCTTTTAACCACCTGACACAACAGGACGTATCCAACCCCCCTGAATAGGCCAGAATAACCTTTTTAGTTCCCATCGACAAACCTCCAATCCAATCTCTCAAACCACATCTTCAATTCTTAAATTAGAGATTTTACATCAATAATCCATTAATTCCAAATCATTAAGTTCTGGAAGATTTCCATTGATAATCGCGTTGGCAATCTCCTTGTAATCTTCTCCTCGAAATTCTAGTTTGGAATTCATAAATCCCTTCATAAATGCCCTGGCATCAGGGATATCATTTATAAGAAAGTAACTCAGACCCCTGTTATAGAGACTGGCATCCAGTCTTTTGAAATATCTGCCTATAACAGACTCCCATTTGATAACTCCAGCATAGTCTCCCGCATCAAAGAGCTGCTTTTCGTGTTTCCTGGCAAGATAGAGTACAGGTACCTGATGACCACGCGGCGCGGTCTCTATGGATTTTATATTCTCCATATAACCCTCAAATATATCCTCCAGGCTGTCCCTACCTTCTATCCTGACTATCATCCTCCAGAAATCCTTTGCGTTATCATACCATACGGGCAGTGTTTCCCTGGCAGTATCGAGTACAACCAATGCCTCGGCAAAGTGTTCCATATATATCAAAAAGAGCATAAGATTGTCTTGATAGAATGGCCAGAAAAACCTTTTCTTGAATTCTGAGAACTTAGGTGTATTCCAGTCCAGGTCAGGGAACTTATCCTTTTTCACCAGCACAACCCCAACCGGCCCCCAGAACACCACCTTCCAGTCCTTATTATCCAGGAACCACTTAAGCAGCCTCCAGTGTCTGTAATTCAACAACGCCACATCTGCCTTCTCTGATATATTGCTTGGCTTTATCTTCATCTTATCAAATCTCATCCTTAAAAAATTCATATAATCCATAAAGGGACTACCTGCACGGGTATCTACAAATACCTTAAATCGCCCATTCCCCTTTAACATAACATAGGAACCTATGCCATAGGTATTCATCATATTATGCTTTCCTTGAATATTCTTATTGATAAACTCCATCTCCATAACCGGCACCCATGGTCCATCACCCACTGCACTGGGGGCATAGGGGTTTAGTTTGGCCATATTCAGGATCATTAAAAAAGCAAATATAGAGAATATCTCCAATATATAGATCGATACCCTCCTGGGCATCAGTGAGAGAAATTGTCCCCTTGCCAGATATATGTAGGTAAAAATAGAAACCGTGGCATAAAAATGTGCGAATCGCCCAAAGGCAATTGCGGTCTTCAGGAAGAATATATTTAGAAAGACCAGCTCCCAGGGGATTTTCTTGATAGACGACAGGATAAAACCAGCAGACCTTATCTCAGAAAGGGATCTGCCAGAGAAAAGCCATAAGAATAATAGATAGATATTGATGGCTGCGACCGTGCTCAGAGAGAAAAACTGAGGATTCCTTAGACTTGTAAGCATAGGCTTCATTGCCATAATGTGTCTTGCTCCCTCACTTAATTTGTCGCCAAGGCCAAAAAACTTTGATACAGCCGCCTCTACAAAATTGGACTGCAGGAAATGCCAGATATAAAATGGTTTTGGAGATATAAAAATAGCTACTGTGGAAAGCAGGATAACAACAAGCAGATGGCGGTAATATCCCTTTGAACGATTGAACAGAAACTCTAACACCAGGAGCAAATATAGCGTAAGGTAACCCAGGGAAACACCGACATGGGAATTGGTCCAGAGCAACACAATAAGCGGTATCCAATACAACAGGAATCTCTTATCAAAAATCTTGGTCGCGAAATACAGGGCCATCGTAGAGAAAAAGAATAATACCGTAAACATATCTGCCTTGAACATTATTCCAACCCTGCTCATTATATAAAATGCCGTCAGCATTGTAATGAAGGAAAAAGAAGGATAGATACCCAGCTCATAGAAAAATATGGCAAAGACCAGAAACAACATAAATAGCAGAAAAATGCGAAATGAATAGAGAAAGAATAGGCTGTCTCCACCCAGCTTGTAGAGCAGATAAAATATCGTCTGAGGGATCCAGGCAACATAGAGGCTATAGTGATTCCCTGCCCATCTGAATTTGTCCTCATCTATGAGAAGGGACTTATGAGCCACTATCTCCCGTCCATAGGCAATGTGAAAATAGACATCGCCATCCAGTGTGGTCTCGATATAACGCATAAAAACAA
>JALVWL010000096.1:2695-3053 GCA_027034965.1 Candidatus Omnitrophota bacterium | reverse complement strand
GGCTTATACTGCGTAAAAGAATCGGCAGAGGTTTAAGAACTATATTTCATTTTATTGATCAGGCAATTTATCCGGAAGATAAAAGTTGTTTTTATAGAAATATTTACTACAGGAGTGCCTATAGCGATTTTCGTATGCCAGTTATTGCATCGGATGATCTAATAAATTCTGGATTATATGAAAAGTTTAAACATCACATAATCCCCCATGCAATCTTTAGTGATGGAAGGGAATTGCCGGGAATAAGGAATCATAGAAAACCGCAGGTGATTCTCTGTTTCTGGAGTGATTTGCTACAGCTTACTCCCAGCAGAGGGAATAGGGAATCAAACCCATCCGTTAATCCTAGCGATAAAGA
>JALVWL010000096.1:0-2685 GCA_027034965.1 Candidatus Omnitrophota bacterium | reverse complement strand
GAATGCTAATTCTTCAATTACTAATTGCAATAGTATGCCCAAACTCCTTATTCTTGCAGGTATGTTCAACCCGCTTACCAATGCAATGGATTGGATGCTGAAAGAGGCACAGGGGAAATACGGTTTTGACAAAGTGGGTCTTATCCCAACACGCGCTCCGCCGCACAGGAAGATTTGGGGGGCGAATTTTGAGGACAGAATGGCTATGCTCAGAAGCTATGCTGATGAGCGCAATTATAGGATTATACAGACTGACAATTATCTGTATAGCGATATCTTAGAAGATGTATTAAGACTTTATTCCGGTTATGAGATTACATTCCTTTTGGGCATTAATTCCTTTAAGCGCATATTTAATTGGGATTATGAAGGGCAGGAAAAATCAATAGAATTCTTATTCAAAAATGCCCGCTTCATTGTAGCAGAAAGAGAGGGCGAACCCCTTAAATCATTTATAAAGGCAAATCCTGATTACAGGGTTTATCTTAATAGAGTAGAAACAATATCACTTCCGGATGAATACAAAAATATATCCTCTGCTTATGTCCGTTCACTTGCCATGACAGGGGAATATGAAAAGATAAGGGAACTAACTCCCCAAGTGATTGCAGAATACATAGAGAAAAATATGCTCTATAAATCGGCTGATAAAAATTCTGCCGGCCGCATTGCCTTAAACCAAACCTACACGCGCGAGAATTATATAAATGATATGCTCACGTCTTACAGCGTAACTGATGGCAAGGGCAGGGTAATAAAAGATGCAATTTCCATAAGTAAAGGCCTTCTTAAACATGGGAAAAAGGTTTCTGTCCTATCAGTTGGCGCAGCTCAGGGCACAGACCTTATTTATATAAAGAATGAGCTTAAAGATTACAGCCATTTATTGGAATTGGTTGGCCTTGACATTAGCTCTGTTATGACTGATATGGCAAAGCTAAATGATGCGAACATAACCTACATTACGGAGAACCTTTTGACAGCGGATATGCGCCAGATGGAGAAACGCTTTGATGTTGTCCTTGCGATTAACGTTGACCATGAGATTGTGTCTGAGCTTGCAAAGGATAAAACAACCGGCAGGGTTGATTTTGAAAAGATTCCGGCAGCACTTCATAGGGCGGTTAAGGCCTTGCGCTATTATGTAAAAGACAATGGATACTTGCTTCTTTATGGCGGCAGGGCAGAAAGCCTGGATGAAAAGGAAGAATGGGTTGATATTGAGTTTAAAAACAAAGACGCTTTATCTCGTTTTATCCGCTTTATCAGTAAATATCAGCCGAAAAAAATAGAATACAAATGGTCTTTCCCCAATCAGGTTTTAAAAATGCCTTATGGCGATTTTATGCGGGCAGTAAGCTATTACCTGTATATGTTCTCATCCCGCGAGGAGATTGAGATGGAGGAGCTCTGGCAGTATGCATCAGTTGAGGATATGGCAAGTGCGCTTTACAAATCAGGGTTTAAACATATTGATGTTAAGACGTTTACCCCTCAAAGGCAGATAAACCGCTGGGAAAAAGATCTGCAAATCTCAACTGATTGGCCGGATATTATTATGTATATAAAGGCGATGTCCGGCGACATTGCGCCTGAGGCAATAGATGAAGATACAGCAAGCCAGCTACTGCCTACTGTAAATCCGAATGATTATAAAAACAGGCGCGGCAAGTGCCTGATTATTGGCAAAGATTTAGAATATATAGGCGCGTTTAACCTTTCTACAAAGGCAGGATTGCGTTCTGGCGTAGGCAAGGTTTTCGTATTGCTGGATAAAGGCGCAGAGCGTGCCGGCATACCTGATGAGGCAATAAGGGTTTCTCTGAAGAGCGAAGATGAGATTATAGACTTTATCCACAAAGAGGGAATCCATTCCATTATGCTTGGGGCAATTGCCGAAAGCCGCAAGAATGAGCAGTTAATACTAAGGCTATTAAAGGAATATAACCGCGCTTTAATACTTGATGCAGGCGCTCTTCATTTAATAAAGACGCATTTATCTTGCTTGCGCCGGGCAAAGGCAAAGGTGCTTATTACGCCTCACAGGGGTGAGATGGCAATGCTTACTCGTAAACCCATAACCGATGAAAACTTTGTCTCTATAGGCAGAAAGTTTGCCATATCTTACAATGTTGTTGTGGTTTTAAAGGGAATGCACAATCCTGCGACTATTGTCTGCCTGCCGAATGGCCATTACAGCGTAAATACAGTTGGCAACCCCTATATGGCGCGCGCAGGAATGGGCGATGTGCTCGCTGGGATTATAACAGGGATTTGCGCTGTTAATTTTGCCGGCAGAAAGAATAAAGATATCCAGCTTTTATACGATAGCGCGCGCCTTGGCGTGTATCTGCATTCAAGGGCAGGTGATATTGTTGCTGAAAGAGTAAAAGACGCCTTAATATCAAGCGATTTGATAAACGAATTTGGCAGGGCATTTAAAGAGCTGAGGACAAAAGAGGAAGAAAATGTCCAAAGAGATAGGCTTTTGCCTGTGCCTTTGCGCGAAATCCGCAATATATTGCCTCAATATGGACTGAGCCCTAATGAATATGAATCGCAGGATCAGTCTGATGGCATGGTCAGTGGTGTTGTTAAAATCGGCAGAAAAACCAAGTCCGGTGAAATTATCCCTGAATATGTACTGGAAATATCTCCATGGGATATAAAAGGCGCTTTGTGGAA
>JALVWL010000095.1:1799-3090 GCA_027034965.1 Candidatus Omnitrophota bacterium | reverse complement strand
GTGCTAAACCGTGGCTTCCTAAACTGGCCTTCTCAAAAAAAAGCTTTCGCTACTTGTTTAAATTTGGTTTCAACACCCTATTATTTGGATTATTTAACTATCTCAATCAGAATATAGACTATGTGATAGTGGGCCGAATTTTAGGTGCTAAGAATTTAGGGCTCTATGAGTTTGCTTACAGAATTCCACACATGACCATTACTCGCATAGCAAGGCCTATTGGCTCGGTTGTTTTTCCAGCCTTTTCAAAAATTCAAGACCATGATTCACTCATTCGCGACGGGTACCTGCGAATTGTACGCACTATCGCCCTTATCACGTGGCCCATTCTCGCATTGCTAGCCGCCACAGCAGATTATGTAGTACCTATACTTTGGGGTGATCAATGGTTGCCGATTATTACCCCATTGCGAATACTGTGTGCCTGTGCGGCACTTAGAATTTTATTTCAACCAATGGGATCCATATTCAATGCGAAACAAAGGCCTGATCTTCCAGCTAAATTTTCAGCCATTCGTCTTTTTATAACTTCGATATTAGTCACTATCCTTGGCCTAAGCTATGAATTGACGGGCATTGCTTTGGCTATGCTTTTATCTGTTATCCCAAGTATTTTTTTTGCTCACATTGGAATGAGAATGACCAATGGATCTGTTAAAGATCTTATTTATCATGTGAAACCTGTTGTATGGAGAATATTTATTTCTTTAGTTTTACTCTTTTCCACAAAAAATTTGATTGATATAAATCCAGCATGGCAACTCTTAATACTCATATCTATTTTTCTTATTTCATATTTAATATTACTGTGCATACCTACTAATTCTAGCATTTGTGTAGAGCTGGTCAACAATATAAAACTTATTACCCGTACAGAGTAAATGCGTGTATATCGACTTTTTTATACATAAGAGGTATATGCATGAAATTATTTTATTACAAAGCAAAAAAAGGAAATTTTGGCGATGACTTAAACACTTTGGTATGGCCACAGCTTATAGGTGATTTATTAAACAAAAAACACAATAATATAATTATAATTGGAATGGGCACTATTCTGGATGATAGGTTACCCAAAGATAAAAAGAAAATTATCCTTGGTTCTGGAGTACGATTAGCATGCAAACCACCAGTCGTTGATTCTACTTGGGATATCAGAGCCCTAAGAGGCCCTCTTTCGGCAAAGGCTTTAAATGTAAGTAAAAGTTATGCTGTGACAGATCCAGGGATTTTGGTAAAAAAGTTCTTCAGAGGTCCTACTGGGTACAGAGATCGTATTTCATCTATGTGT
>JALVWL010000095.1:0-1789 GCA_027034965.1 Candidatus Omnitrophota bacterium | reverse complement strand
TAAAAGGAGCATGGGAATTAATAGCAAAAGAGCTTGATTTTAATATAATTAATCCAACTTCTTCTGTAAAGGAATGTATTAACATTATTTCTAGATCTAAGTTGGTAATAACGGAATCTCTACATGGAGCAATTGTAGCTGACGCCTTAAGAGTACCGTGGATACGTGTTAAGATGCATGTACAGCACAAAGAAACAAATTCTGTAAATGACTTTAAATGGATGGATTGGACGGCATCCATGAAAATAAAACCAAATTCCTATACACTACCGAGATTTTGGCCGGAAACCAGTGGACTAAAAAGATATATTAAATTAAAATTCATTAAAAATAAATTAAAAAAAATTGCCCGAGAAGAAAACGCTTGTTTATCTAGAGACGACGTACTCAAGCAAAAATTGGAACAATGGGATTACGTAATAAATAAATTATTATTAGAATGGAAAAACAAAATATGACTATATTTGATAGAAAAATAATGGCTATAGAATACTCATCTTACACCCTAAAATATAATCAGTCTGGATCCATATTATGACAATTTTAATTCCTCATGAAAGTTCAGGGAATTTATATATCTTAGAATTAGCATATGCATATGAAAAACTCGGACATCATGTAATTTTAGGTCGTGAAAACTTATTATATTTAAATCATCAAATTGACGTGTTACATATTCATTGGCCAGAAGCCTTATATAGAGTATCCTACGAATCATTAAACAAACATCAAATGGCATTAAACTTAATTACACTACTAGAAAGACTTAAAACACAGGGAACTAAAATAGTATTTACCATACATAATCTAATACCACATGAAACCCATGATCAAAATATTGCAGAACATGTCTATAAAAAGATATGGAAACTTGCTGATATTATTGTTCATCATTGCAAGGAATCCGTAGAACTATGGAACAAAAAATATAAGACTTGTTTAAAAAAGACTATCTTAGTTATACCTCATGGTCATTATTTTGAGTATGGAATAGAACACAATAAAAGAAAATGTACGGAATATGTAGGTATTAGGGATGATTGCTTCATTTTTCTTGTATTCGGACTAATTAGAGGATATAAAGGTATAAACAATATAATCACAGCGTTCATGAAAGCTAAAGTAAAAAAAAAGAAATTGCTGGTTGTTGGAAAATGGGTTGGGTCAAGTAATTACAAAAATATTTTAAGATGGAAACTATGGAAACACTACTGTAGTGTACGGGGTGTACGATGGCATTTGCGAAAAATAGCAAATGATGAAATTCGATATTTTTTAGGAGCGTGTAATGCGGTAGTGCTTGGACATATTCAAGGGCTTAATTCTGGTGTTGCTATTTTAGGAATGACGTATGGTAAGCCAGTAATTGGCCCTAACGTAGGATGCATCGGTGAAGTGTTAAGACAAGGAATGAATGTTATTTACAAAGCAGGAGACATTAAAGACTTAACCAACGCTATGGAGCAGGCTTCAAAGATGGATTTAAAAACAGCGAAGACTATTAATCAGGCTGCTGCTACTCGTTGGAGTTGGGACAATATGGCATCACAAATATTAAATGCGCTCAACAACTAGTCTAAACATTTTTGCTTTTGCCCCTAATTCTTGGTTTGGTCCCTGGATGAACCGTCAACAAATACTTTCGCGTCTGGGGACAAAACACCATGTTCTTTATTCACAAGGTCTCGTAAAGCCTTCATGGATTCTTGGACGCAAGAAAGGCGACGAAAGGCCTTGGTCAATATTTGGACTAGTAGTAAAAAAAGACAGTGTACTTGTTGATGTTCCT
>JALVWL010000094.1 GCA_027034965.1 Candidatus Omnitrophota bacterium | reverse complement strand
GCGATAAATATCTGCGCCGATACATTGCCAGCTATCCACATAGCAATGAGCGCGGTCAGGGCCAATCCACCGGCCATCCAACCGTATACCTGATTTACAAAACTGCGCAATTGTGTCTCCATCCTGTCGAGACTGCCTGTATACTGCATAGTTTACCTCCTTGGTTTGTTAGGTTATAATCATCGTTATGGAAAAGAATACCTTGTTGGAATTTTTGGAGAAACCTATTATAGAAATTATAGCTATTGCCAATAGATTGCGCAAGGATAATTGTGGAGATATCCTGCACCTGTGTTCTATTATAAACGCCCGTTCAGGGCTATGTTCAGGCGACTGTGCATATTGTGCACAATCAGCGGTCAGTAAGGCAGACATCCCTGTCTATCCTATGAAGTCAAAGCAGGAGATACTCGAGCGTGCCAGGCGAATGAAGGAAATAGGGGCACAGCGGTTTAGTATTGTAACTAGCGGAGAGTCCCTGGGAGATGGGGAGCTTGAGGTGGTCCTGGAGGCCTTGCCTGAGATAAAGGCCCTGGGGTTAGGGACCTGCGCATCCCTGGGGATGTTGGACAGGCGCAGACTCCACCTATTAAAAGAGGCAGGACTTGAGCGTTATCACCACAATATAGAATCATCGCCTCGCTATTACCGCAGGATTGTATCTACACATAATTTTGATGATAGGGTAAATACCCTGCGCCTTGCCAGGGAGGTTGGGCTTGAGGTCTGTTCAGGGGTGATTATAGGGATGGGAGAAGACTGGCAGGATAGGGTGGAGATGGCCTATATTCTTTCTGAGCTGGGCGTAGACTCTGTGCCAGTGAATCTATTTATACCGATAGAGGGCACGCCTCTTGAATCTATTAAGATGATAACCCCTGAGGATGCTGTCAGAACGATAGGGTTGTTTAGATTCGCTATGCCTGATAAGGAGATAAGGCTCATTGCCGGCAGGGAATTGGTCTTTTCTGAGAATGAGATAACTCCGTTTATGAGTGGGGCCAATGGGATGATGATTGGCGGATATTTGACCAGAGGGGGGAATCTTCCGGATAGAGATAGAAGGCTAATCGAGGATGTGCTTAAGAGCTGGGGTTCTGAGGGGAAGGACAATGGGGTTTTATAATGTTGTAGCAGCGGCAAATCCTTCTACAATGGCTAGGTTGGCGGATGTTATAAGCGCTCTTTTGTGGTATACCCCGCTTTCCAGGAAGCGGTTAGTGCTTGATAACCTGCGTTGTGCGTTCCCAGGAATGCCAGATGCGCATCTAGTAGAGATAGGTCGTCTGTCATTGAAGGAAATGGTCTTTTCCCTCTTGGAGCTGCTCTATTGGGATGCCAGGTGGAAGATAGATAGTAAGTCTACCAGGGGGCACTTGCTTGAGAGTATTAGCTTGACTGGTGAGCCCTCCTATCTCTTCTCAGATAGGCCTGTGCTGGCCCTTACCGCGCATTACTCTAACTTTACATTGATGGCCGGTTATATCTCTATGAGAAGGTCTCCTGTTGGGGTGATACTGAAGCGGATCAAGAATAGTTTTATTCAGAGTAGGTTGGATAGCATTTTTTCTGACAAGTCCCTTATCCCGCTGTATATAGACGATAAAAGGGCTGTTCACAGGGCTAGGAGTATCTTGGCAAACAGGGGGGTAATAGTTACTTTGCTGGATCAACACTTTGGAAGAAAGGGAAGGGTAAAGGTAAATTTCTTCGGAAGGCCTGCCTATGCTGCAGGCGGAATGGTTCGGCTGGCTATGCGTATGGGGGCAGATATAGTCCCTATATTTGCGCGTAGAAGGAAGCAGGACCTGGTCATAGAGGTCTTGAGGCCTATATGGTCACAGGGGATGGGGCTCTCTGATTATGAGATAGTCCAAAGATTTACGGATATCCTGGAGGATCTTCTCAGGAAAGAGCCGATTCCCTGGGCATGGATGCATAGGAGATGGAAGGTATGAACCTATTATTGGCACTTTCCTATGATGGTACTGAGTTCTATGGCTGGCAGGTCCAGGAGAAAAGGCGTACGGTGCAGGGGGAGCTTGAGGCAGTGCTGGCCGATGTCTTGGACAGGCGGGTAAGGGTTTGTGGCGCTGGAAGGACGGATGCGGGTGTACACGCCAGGCGTCAATATTGCAACTTCCTTGTGGATAGGTTGGTTGTCCCGCTGGAAAACCTTCCCAGGGTGCTAAACGATAGACTACCTGGAGATATGTCCGTATTGTCGATAAGAACTGTCCCGTCGGATTTTCATGCCAGGTTTTCTGCCCTAGAAAAGATCTATCGCTATTACTTTTATGTTTCGAAAACAAAAAATGTATTCCTGGATAGATATGCTGTTAGGTTGGACGGATTGGAGACCGAATCTATCCTGTCTGCTATAAATTTCTTCTCTGGGGAAAGGGATTACTCTTGTTTTGCCTGTTCTAATGATTGGTGTCCATCGGATGGCAGTTATTTAAAGACAGTGAGTCTAAAGATGCGAGTCTTGAGGCGCTTGGGACTGGGGTATATTGAGCTCAGGGCAAGCGGCTTTTTATACAAGATGGCCAGGCGGATAGTTGGCCTATTGCTTGAGATAAACAGGGGAAGGTTTGGGCCTTCTGCAGTAGAAGAGGTGTTTTCGGGACAAAAACTGGAGTGGCAGACCGCACCTGCCAGAGGTCTGTTTCTCTGGGATGTGAAGTTTGGGATAGAAAATAATACTTGAGAAATAGGATTTTACATATATAATATTGCGGGCAGTTCTGGAATAGGCTCCGATGATGGAAGCTAAAGATTGAGTATGGAGAATATTGCTCTCCATCGTCTATGCTTGATTAGATTATGAAATCAGGTTTTGTTATTCTTGAGGACGGCTTTTACCTGCCCGGGGTAATCTTTGGGGCAGGGGACTCTTCTATTGGTGAAGTCGTATTTAACACCTCAATGACTGGCTATCAGGAGATATTGACTGACCCCTCGTATTATCAGCAGATAGTTGTAATGACCTATCCCTTGATTGGAAACTATGGCGTAAATCCAGAAGATGTTGAGTCAGATAGGGTTTGGCTCTCAGGTTTTATTGTGAAAGAGCTTTCAAATATCCACTCCAACTGGCGCGCAACCCAGGGCCTTGACGAATACCTGAAACAAAACTCAGTTGTTGGTATATCAGGTGTTGATACCCGTGCATTGACCCGCCACATAAGGGCATATGGCGCAATGCAGGGCGCAATAGTGCCTGAGGATGAGCTTGACTCAATTGATGCCTGGGTTAAGCGGATAAAAAACAGTCCTCACCTTGAGGGAAGAAATATCGCCTGTGATACAAGCACGAAAGAGGCCTATGATGTTAAAGGCAGGGCAGACAAATACAGGGTTGCGGTGATTGATTGCGGTGTAAAAAAGAGCATTATAAGGTATCTTTCAGAACAGGTTTCAGAGATACGGGTATTCCCCTGGAATGCCTCGCTTAAGGAGATAGAGGCCTTTCAGCCGGATGCGGTTATGTTCTCTAATGGGCCTGGAGACCCTGCGGCAGTTGATAAAACCATAGGACTTGCTAAAGGGCTTTTAGGAAAACTTCCTCTCTGGGGGATATGCCTTGGACATCAGATATTGGGCATTGCTATGGGCGGAAAGACCTATAAGCTCAAATTTGGCCATCACGGTGGCAACCACCCGGTAAAAGATATTAATACTGGCAAGATTGACATTACTGCCCAGAATCACGGATTTTGCGTTGATGCCCAGTCTCTAAAGAATGCAAAGGTAGAGATTACGCACAAGAATTTATACGACGGCACATTAGAAGGCCTTGTAAGCAAGCGATTTAATGTCCGTTCTGTCCAGTTTCACCCAGAGGCAGGGCCAGGGCCGTTTGATGCAAGGTATATATTTTCAAAGTTTGTGGAGGCAATAGATGCCTAAAAGGACGGATATAAAAAAGATACTTATCATTGGTTCAGGCCCGATTGTGATTGGCCAGGCCTGTGAATTTGACTATTCAGGGACTCAGGCGTGCAAGGCCCTAAGAGAAGAGGGCTATGAGGTGGTTCTGGTCAATTCAAACCCTGCCACGATTATGACTGACCCTGAATTTGCAGATGCAACCTATATAGAGCCGATAACTGCTGATTTTGTTGAAAAGATTATTGAAAAGGAGCGGCCAGATGCATTGCTGCCAACACTTGGCGGGCAGACAGGCTTAAATACTGCCATAGAGCTCTTTGAACGCGGTGTGCTGGACAAATACGGTGTTGAGATGATAGGCGCAAGCCCTGAGGCAATAAAAAAGGCAGAGGACAGGGAGCTGTTTAAGGCTGCAATGGAGAAGATAGGGTTGGATCTGCCAAGGAGCGGATTTGCGCGGTCAATGGATGAGGCAAGGGAAGTAGTAAAGGAAATAGGGTTTCCGGTTATTATCAGGCCGAGTTTTACCCTTGGCGGCTCTGGCGGAGGTGCGGCCTATAATATTGAAGAGTTTGAGGAGATTGCCAGCCGCGGGCTTGAATACAGTATGATAAATGAGATCCTCATAGAGGAGTCTGTTGAGGGCTGGAAGGAGTTTGAGCTTGAGGTAATGCGCGACAAAAACGACAACGTGGTTATCATTTGCTCTATAGAAAACTTTGACCCTATGGGCGTGCATACAGGCGATAGCATTACAGTTGCCCCTGCCCAGACGCTCACAGATAGGGAATACCAAAAGATGCGCAGCGCAGCGATTGACGTAATAAGGGAGATCGGAGTTGATACCGGCGGCAGTAATATCCAGTTTGCGATCAATCCAAAAGACGGCCGAATGGTCGTAATTGAGATGAACCCAAGGGTCTCTCGTTCATCTGCACTTGCCTCCAAGGCAACTGGATTTGCAATTGCCCGCATCGCTGCAAAGTTAGCTGTTGGCTATACCCTTGATGAGATTCCCAATGACATAACAAAAGAGACCCCTGCATCGTTTGAGCCAGTGCTTGATTATTGCGTGGTCAAGTTTCCCAGATGGGCGTTTGAGAAGTTCCCTGGAGCAGAGCCAGTGCTTACCACTGCGATGAAATCTGTCGGTGAGGTTATGGCAATTGGAAGGACATTTAAAGAGGCATTAAACAAGGCAATTCGCTCACTTGAGATAGGACGTATAGGCCTGCTTGAGGATGGCTCCAGCCATTCCCAAAGGATAGCGGCAATGGATTTGGAGGAGTTAAAGATAGCGATGAGCGTGCCTAATCCAGATAGGCTCTTTCAGATAGCTGAGGCAATAAATAAAGGCACCTCTATTGAGGAGATACATGATATAACGAAGATAGACCCCTGGTTTTTAGATAATATAAGACAGATTGTTGAGTTTGACAAAAGGGCATCGTCAGTGAGTTTTAATGAGGTAGATATAGAGCTTATGCGTCAGGCAAAGCAGTTAGGTTTCTCTGATAAGCACCTTGCGTATAAGTGGGGAGTAAATGAGGCAGATATCAGGGAAAAGAGAAAGAAGTTAGAGATAGAGCCTACCTATAAATTAGTAGATACCTGCGCGGCTGAGTTTGAGGCTTACACACCTTATTTTTATTCCTCTTATGATAGGGAGGACGAAAGCCGGGTTAGAGATGAGAAAAAGGTAGTGATCTTAGGAGGCGGCCCGAACCGTATTGGCCAGGGGATTGAATTTGATTATTGTTGTGTGCATGCATCGTTTGCCCTGCGTGAGATTGGTTATAAATCTATTATGGTAAATTCTAATCCCGAGACAGTTTCAACTGATTACGATACATCAGATAAACTCTTCTTTGAGCCGCTTACATTTGAAGATGTGTTAAATATTATAGAAAGAGAGAAACCTTACGGCGTAATAGTTCAATTAGGTGGCCAGACACCGCTTAACATATCTGTTGCTCTGAAAGAGGCAGGTGTGAGGATTCTTGGCACCTCTGCGGATGCAATAGACAGGGCAGAGGATAGAGAGCTTTTCAAGGCATTGCTTACGAAATTGGGCCTAAAGCAGCCACCTAATGGTATAGCAGTAAACGTAGAGCAGGCAATAGATATTGCAAACCGCATAGGCTATCCAGTCCTGTTAAGGCCATCTTATGTCCTTGGCGGAAGGGCAATGGAGATAGTATACGACCAGCCATCGCTTGAGAAGTATATGAAAGAGGCAGTTGATGTCTCTGAGAAAAAACCCGTTTTGATAGACAGGTTCCTTGAGGATGCAGTAGAGGTTGACGTTGACTTGATATCAGACGGCGAGACATCTGTTATCGGCGGGATATTAGAGCACATAGAATACGCAGGTGTTCATTCTGGTGATTCTGCAATGGTTCTGCCGCCCCATAGCCTTGATAAAAAGATAATAGATGAGATCCGCCGAGCAACCTATGCCCTGGCAGATGAGTTAAATATAATTGGACTGATGAATGTCCAATACGCAGTCAAAGATGGTGAGGTATACGTGCTTGAGGTAAACCCGCGCGCATCAAGGACAATACCGTTTATAAGCAAGGCAATAGGAGTGCCTCTGGCAAAGTTGGCGACAAAGGTAATGCTTGGCAAAAAATTGAAGGATTTGGGTTTTACAGAGGAAAAGATTCCGCCTTATTATGCGGTCAAGGAGTCAGTTTTTCCGTTTAATAGATTTCCCGGCGTTGACATAATCTTGAGCCCTGAGATGCGTTCAACCGGAGAGGTAATGGGTATTGACAGGGAGGTCGGCCTTGCCTATCTAAAGTCCCAGATTGCCGCAGGACAGGCCCTGCCAACAGAAGGACTGGTGTTTGTCAGCGTAAGAGACGTAGACAAACCAGGCATTGCACCAGTGGTAAAAGAACTACTTGATATGGGTTTTGAGGTTATGTCCACCAAAGGCACGGCAAAGTTCCTCTCAGAACGCGGGCTAAAGGTAAAGCTTGTCCCAAGGCTTGCAGAGGGCAGGCCCAATACCCTTGATTACATCAAAAACGGAGAATTAAAGCTCATAATCAATACCCCTTCAGGAAGGATACCGCGCAAGGACGAGGTTCGTATTCGTTCAACCGCTATCCTGCACGGAATCCCCTGCATAACCACAGTAGCAGGTGCGTATGCCTCTATAGACGCCATAAAGAGGCTCAAAAAAGGCGGCCTTTCAG
This sequence comes from Candidatus Omnitrophota bacterium, assembly GCA_027034965.1. Taxonomy (GTDB): domain Bacteria; phylum Omnitrophota; class Gorgyraeia; order S143-82; family S143-82; genus S143-82. The sequence goes on along the minus strand of JALVWL010000094.1, from coordinate 5,703 downwards.
TTACCAGCTTGCAGGATTACTATACTATCATTACGAAATAAAAAGGGGCTTTTAGTCTAAAGCATTTTCATTGTACGATAAACCATTTGGATATATACTTATTAGATAAGATAATACCAGATTATGCAATAGGGAATTAGTATTAAGAATGAAGGATGGAGCATGGAGAATGAAGGGAATTTTTTATTAAGAAGGAAAATATCTCGGAGAAAAATCCTTCATGCTTCATTCTCCCTTCTCTATCCTTGATTAAAGTGCTGTAGATTTGACTTTTGACTTTTGAGATTTGAGTTATTATAAGATGGAAGATAAAGAATTCTAATGCATAATCCGGGATAATATGTTGGCTATAGACAAGGAGGAAGAAGATGAATGAATATTCCGTTTCTCTTATCAATACGGATGCCAAATTCGCAATAGTTGTATCGAGATTTAATGAATTTATTACAAAATCTCTTCTGAATGGGTGTGTGGATGAGCTTTTGCGTTTGGGAGTACCTGAAGATAATATAACTATTACCTGGACACCTGGTGCCTTTGAGATCCCCCTGACAGCGAAGTTATTGACAAAAAAGGCGGATGCAGTTATTTGTCTAGCGGCTATAATACGCGGGGAGACTCCACATTTTGATTTTGTCTCAAGTGAGACAGCAAAGGGAATAGCCTCAGTATCTTTGACTACAGAGGTTCCGGTCATATATGGGGTAATAACCGCAGATAGCGTTGACCAGGCAATAGACAGGGCCGGCAGTAAGGCAGGCAACAGGGGAAGATCTGCGGCACGTTCGGCAGTGGAGATGGTTAATCTCATAGAGAAGTTGAAGTAGAGATGAGGAAACGCTCTATTGCCAGGCAGTGCGCTATACAGGCGCTTTATACCGCGGATATCAATGGTGAAAAGGCATTGGATGTGTTGGATTCAGTAGTCGAGATTGAGGGCTATGCAGATAAGGATGTAATTGAATTTGCCCGAAGACTGGTGTCTCTGGTGGATGAGAAGCGCCAGGAGATAGACGGGATTATCACAAGGTTTGCGGCTAACTGGCCGCTAGATCGAATGGGAGTCGTCGATAGGAACATCCTTCGCCTTGGAACAGCGGAATTGATGTTCCTTGACGATATTCCGCCTAAGGTATCGATAAACGAGGCAGTGGAGATAGCCAAGCGCTTTGGGGATGAGGACGCCTATAAGTTTGTCAATGGGGTTCTGGATAAGATTAGAAAAGAGAAATGTCCTACGAAGTAAATCTGGATATATTTGAAGGGCCATTGGACCTCTTATTATATCTCATCAAAAAGGAAGAGATAAATATTTACGATATACCAATTGCCTATATAACAGAGCAATATCTGGACTATATCGAGGCAATGCGTTCTCTAGATGTAAACCTTGCAGGGGACTATCTTGTTATGGCTGCAACTTTGATGCAGATTAAGTCCAGGATGCTACTGCCAAGACCCCAGGTCGAAGATGGTGAGGAAATAGAGGATCCTAGAAGGCAGCTTGTTGAGCAGCTTCTTGAATACCAGAGGGTCAAGGAGGCAGCAGCGGTCTTGAGGAAGAGAGAGACCATACGGCAGGATTTGTTTTCAAGGAGGGCTATACCCGAGATAGATGAGGTATTCGAGGAAGGCGAGATAATACTTAACAATAATGTCTTTGAGTTGTTGACTGCATTTTCTCGGGCATTAAAGTCAATGCCAGAGGACATTGTCCATGAGATTATAGTGGAGCACTATACGGTGGAGGATAAGATGCACGAGCTTTTGCATATGCTGATAGATCACAAGAAGATTCGAGTAAATGCATTGTTTGCCCGTGCTAGATCAAGAGTGGAATTGGTTGCACTATTTCTGGCTGTACTGGAATTGACACGTTTGGGAGAGGTCCTCTTGAAGCAGGATAGGGCCTTTGGGGATATTGAGATCTATAGAAATGAGCAGGTGGTATTCTCATGAAGGAAGAAATAGGGCATGAGGTTGTTTCTTTGGTTGAAGCCTTGTTGATGGTGGCCGATCATCCTCTATCTGTAAAGGAGATATGCGCAGTTATTGGCGCTGATGTAAAAGGTGCGGATGTTGTCAGGGCAATAGATGTGCTTAACCAGCACTACGAGGCCTCTGATAGGAGTTTTCGTATACGCCATATAGCTGGTGGATACAGGATATTTGTGCAGCCCGAATATTCTCCGTGGATACGCAAGCTATATGCGGCCTATAAACAGGAACGTCTCAGCAGGGCAGCCCTTGAGACACTGGCCATAATCGCCTACAAACAGCCGATTACCAAGATAGAGATAGAGGATATACGTGGTGTTTCCTGTGATGGAGTCTTAAAGAATCTGTTTGAAAAGGGATTTATCAAGATAGAAGGCCGCAAGGAGGTTCCAGGCAGGCCCTTTCTCTATACCACTACGAGTCAGTTTCTGGACTACTTTGGCCTGGCCAGTCTGGATGAACTGCCGAGATTGGAGGAATTTGACCATATAATAGGGGAAGTTGCGGAAGAGGAGGTTGACCTTGGACTTGGAGAGATTAAGGTTGCAGATAGAACGTCTGGATCAGAAGATAGTCAAGCTTCTGAATCAGAGGGCAAGGGTGAGCCGCAGGATAGGCCAGTTCAAGCAGAAGAATCAGCATAGCATCTTTGATCCTGCCAGGGAGGAGACCCTTATAGCCAGGCTAAAAGAGTGGTCGGATGGGGAGCTGCCGGATAAGAGCCTCGAGGCTATCTACAGGGAGATTATTTCTGCCTCTCTTGCCCTGCAGAAGCCACTTGTTATTGCCTATCTTGGTCCACAGGCCTCTTTTACACACGAGGCAGCACAAAAGCGTTTTGGTTCTTCGGCGAATTATCTTGACTGCCAGAATATCAGTGATGTCTTTTCCAGTGTTGAAAAGGGCAAGGCCGATTACGGGGTCGTGCCGGTTGAAAATTCCATCGAGGGAGCGGTAACCTATACACTGGATCTATTGATAGATACGGACCTTAAGATATGTTCCCAGATATTATTGGAGATTTCTCATAATTTACTCGCCGCCCAGGATGGTCAGGAGATAAAGAGGATATATTCCCATCCAATTGTCTTTGGCCAGTGCAGATTGTGGCTAGAAGCGAATATGCCTGGCGTTGAATTAAGGCCTGTACCGAGCACCGCCTATGCGGCCAGACTCGTAATGAGGGAAAAGCATTCCGCTGCCATTGCCAGTCACCTGGCAGCAAGGACCTATGGGCTGAAGGTTATAGCAGAATCCATAGAGGACTTCTCGCACAACTTTACCAGATTTCTGGTCATAGGAAATCAGATCTCTGAAAAGACAGGTAAGGATAAGACATCACTGGTATTTTCCGTAAAAGATGAAGTAGGTGCATTGCATCAGATGCTACTACCTTTCAAACGAAATAAGATAAACCTGACGAAGATAGAGTCGCGGCCATCAAAGAAGAAGGTATGGGATTATTATTTCTTTGTTGATTTGGAGGGACACATAAAGGACAGGCCTGTAAGACAGGCGATAGAAGAGCTGGAGAAGAGGTGCAGGTATTTGAAGGTACTCGGTTCCTATCCAAATGTAGATTAGTCGGTTTTAAGGAGGAATTACTATGGACTTTACGGAAAGCTCTTTAAGGGATTTTCTAGCAAACGTCTCTTCTGATTCTCCTGCCCCTGGAGGGGGAAGCGTCTCTGCCTATGTCGCTGCTATGGGACTGGCCCTCCTGAAAAAGACGCTTATATTTACCTTCAACAAGACCGAAGACGAGGAGGCCCGTAGGCAGTTAGTGGAGATATTGAAGGATGCAGATAACCTGGCCAATGAGTTTCTGGAGATGGTAAATAAAGATGCAGAGGTATTCATTGCCTGTATGCAGGACAAATCTTCTCCCCCTGATAAACGATTTGCCCCTTCTAGACAGGTTGCGCAGGATATATGCGACCTGTGCCATAAGGCGTTCAAGATACACGCAAAGGGGTCCTACCTTTATAGCAAGTCTATGAAACTGGATTACGAGGCTGCCCAGCGTCTGATAGATGCGGCCTTCCGAATTTCCTGGGAAAACGGCCACTATGGAGAGCAGGGTTAAAGAGTTTCTGAAGAGGCTTGCCAATTATGCCGAACAGGATGGGATACGTATTGCCCTGGTAGGCGGCAGTGTGCGGGATATACTCCTGGGAAGGGATTCCTTTGATATAGATATAGTCGTGGAATCCGATGCTATCAACTTTGTCAGGCGCTGGTTCCCTGATTCAAAAAGGCGTGAATATAAATACTTTCGTACTTGTTCGGTCTGGACAAATATAGGTAAGGTAGATTTTGCAACGGCAAGGACAGAGACCTATCCCAGTTGTGCCAGCCGTCCCATAATAACCCCTTCAAGTCTGGAGGATGACCTATTCAGAAGGGACTTTACGATTAATGCGATGGCTATATTGCTAGAGAACACCGAAGATGTGCTAGGCCAATTAATCGATATATATGGGGGTAGGAAACACCTTTCTATGGGGCTTTTGGAGGTGCTTCATCCCAGGAGTTTTTGTGATGATCCCATCAGGATACTGCGCGGGGTGCGTTATATGGTGAGATTTGGTTTCAGGTTTTCGGACAGGTGTCTAGAACTGATAAAAGAGGCACGGGATAAGGACTATATCAGCCTCGTTCCCAGAGATAGATTGGTTGATGAATACCAGCTTATTCTGAAGGAAGGGCATTCTGAGCTTGTATTTGAGAAAATAAGGGATTATTTGGGTATTGATTTCCATCCATTATGAAGATCGAGTTGCTGGATTGGGGACTTATCGACTATAGACTGGCTTGGAATAGACAAAAGGCCTTGCTAGGGGAAGTAATCAGGGATTATGAAAAAGGTTATCTCATTTTCTGTTCCCATCTACCTGTGATAACAATAGGCCGTAATCCTGGGCCTGAGCTATTCAGACTGCCGCCTGTAGCCATATCGAAGTATGGCATCGAGGTGATAGAGGTAGATAGGGGCGGCAGTGTTACTGCCCATTACCCTCAACAGTTAACAGTTTATTTGGTGTTATCCTTAAAATACTATGGTATGGGGATAAGACAGTTTATGGACATATTAGAGGTAGGTGCAAGCTCTGCAATAAGGGATCTATTGGGCATTGATCTGGTTTCTCGTAACAGGGGATTGTGGTACAGTGAGGGCAAGGTAGTCTCATTTGGTATAGGTATACGGAGATGGTGTTCCTACCATGGTATGGCTATAAATATAGAGACACCTATGGATATAAATAAATTAATCCATCCCTGCGGAGAGAAGGGTACATTGCTTGGGGTAAATGATATTTGCAGAAATAAACTAGACATAGAAGACCTTAAATTTTACCTGGTAAAATGGCTCCTCCAGCAATTGGTCTCATTAAGGAATTAAGGTGAGGCTGATTACAAGTAATCTCTATTATGATATAATGCATAGAAACCAAGGACCGAGAAGGGAGGATGTAGAAGAGAGAAATTTTGTTTGAAAAAATTTATCCTTCATTCTCCATCTTACATTCTCCATTCTTAATAAAAATACTGTTGTTTTGAGATTTGACTTTTGGATCATGTTTATCGATGAAAGGGAATACATATTTGTCGATTGGCGATGGCTTCTTATTGTAGGTGTATTGCTTTCCTTTATCCTGCTATTCCTAATGTTTTCTATAGGCCTAAAGGCGACCCTTGCGGTGT
>JALVWL010000093.1:11859-12821 GCA_027034965.1 Candidatus Omnitrophota bacterium | reverse complement strand
CTTCTCCGTTCTCCCTTCTCCGTTCTCCCTTCTTAACAATCAAGAATGAAGAATGGAGCATGGAGAATGGAGGAAAATTTTTATTAAGAAAGAAACATATCTCAGTAAATAAGAATCCTTCATGCTTCCTTCTCCCTTCTCCATTCTCAAAATTTGAGTTGTGGTTTTTAGTTTTGCGTTTTTAGTTTTTAGTTATTAATGTACATCATCCCAAGGATATCACGTGTTAATATCCTATATCAAAACCAGGATAAAGGGAACAAAATCTTTCAATCCTGTCGCAGTTGCCCTGCCAGAAATCCAGTAGAGAGTGCAAACTGTATGTTAAATCCCCCTGTCGGTCCAGAAGGCTCCAGGACCTCGCCTGCAAAGTACAGACCCTTGAGAAGTCTGGACTCCATGGTATTGGGATCAACCTCCCTGACATCTACACCGCCGTGCGTCACGAAGGCCCATTCCAGGGGTGGACCCGAATGTACCTTCAAGGTAAAGGATTTCATCCCAGAGACAAGGCGGTGAACCTCAGATCTGGATAGATTTGCCACCTTTCTATCAGGAGAAAAGCCCAACCTGGTAAGGAGGAAAACCGCCAAGGCATCTGGTAGCAGTCTATTTATTACATTACGCAAGACTCTCCTGGGATGTTCCTGCAGTAAGACAAGAATCCTTTCCCTCAATTCCTCAAATGCAAGGGAAGGCAAGAGGTCAATACTCAATTCCCCCTTGCAGGCAAGCAAAAACCTGCTTATGTTGTGGACAGCTGGCCCGGATATGCCATCGTGTGTAAAGATGATACCTCCTCTCTCCACCAGCTTATGAAATTGACAACTATGCCTCAGGACAACATCCTTCATTGTTATCCCCTTCAGCGAAATAAGGTCCTCTTCTGTATTCAGGGAGCAAAGGTGAGGGATAAGGTCGGTAATCGTATGCCCCATCCTCCGCAGGAGGTCAAAACCACG
>JALVWL010000093.1:0-11849 GCA_027034965.1 Candidatus Omnitrophota bacterium | reverse complement strand
CAGTGCAACACTTCGAAGAGAAACTTGCCCCTCCAGAAGAGACTATCACCCTATCAAATCGAAATTTCTCTCCATTTTCTAGAGAGACAATGAAGGCATCTTCCACCTTCTCAAGGGCGCAAACCCTCTTATTCAAAAATACTGTTATCGACCTTCTGGCAAGCTGTCGTCTGAAGAAATCAACCACATCTCTAGCCCTGCCTGAAGCAGGAAATATACGACCATCCTCTTCCTTTAGAGCCAATCCATTCTCTTCGAAAAACCTTATTACATCCTCATTTGAAAACGACATAAAGGCAGGCTTAAAAAATCGCCGGTATTCCCTGAATCTCTCTAGGAATGCCTTCCCATCTAAGGTATTGGTGATATTGCACCTGCCACCGCCACTTATCAGGAGTTTACAGCCTATATCCCTATTCTGTTCAATAAGAGAAACCTGCCAGCCCTTATCTGCAGCCGAGACAGCGGCCATAAGCCCTGCCGGGCCAGCGCCGATTATACCAACTCTCATAACATCTTTTTTGATATCTTCAAAACTATTGCCTCTTACCAATCATTTCCAGAAATTCCCTCTCTCCTATTATCCGAAGACCCAGTTCCTTTGCCCTGGCATACTTGCTTCCAGGCTTTTTCCCCACCACCACAAAGTCAACGGATCTGCTCACACTACCCGCAACCCTTCCCCCCATAGAGGTTACCAGTTCCTTTGCCCTGGAACGCGGAAAGGCATCTAATTCCCCTGTAAATACAAAGACCTTTCCCAGCAAACTTTGGTCCGTAGTAACGGTTATCTTTTTGGTGTTGATGCCCAGTCTCTTTAATTCCTCTATCAATTCAAGGTTGTTCCTATCCGAGAAAAACGCGACGATACTCTTCGCAACCTTCTCACCAATATCTGGCATAGCTACTAATTCATCGAAACCTGCATTTATAAGTCTATCTATATCCAGAAACCTGTCGGCCAGAAGAGAGGAGAGTTTCTCGCCAACATAACGGATGCCAAGGGCATAGATAAATCTATTCAGGTCTCGGCCCTTGCTCCTTTCTATGGCATTTATAAGATTGTTGGCCTTCTTTTCCTTAAATAAGGGCAGGGTCAAGAGCTCTTCTTTCGTTAAGCGATATATATCCGCCACTGTCTTTAACTTTCCCCTCTCAAGTAGGGCATCCACAACCGCCTCGCCAAAGCCCTCTATATCCATCGCCGGTTTACTTGCCCAGAACAACAAAGCCGCCCTTATCTGGGCAGGACAGGATCGGTTCAGACACCTATAGGCCACCTCTCCCTCCAGCCTGACCACCCTTGAGCCGCAGACAGGACATAGAGAGGGCACCTCAATTGGCTTCTCCCTTCCAGTCCTCCGATCGACCAACACCTTAACTATATGAGGGATAACATCCCCAGCCCTTTCCACCACTACCCAATCCCCTAGCCTTATTCCAAGTCTCTCGACCTCATCAAAATTATGGAGGGTAGACCTGCTTATTACTACCCCGCCGCATTCAACTGGCTCAAGATTTGCCACCGGTGTTATCACCCCTGTCCTTCCCACCTGGAAAGACACAGACAATAACCTCGTCAAGGCCTGATGGGCAGGGAACTTAAAGGCAATGGCCCACCTGGGAGATTTCGCAGTAAACCCCAGCCTCTCCTGGACATCAAAATCGTCTACCTTGACCACAACCCCATCGATATCATAGGGCAGATCATCACGAATCGAAAGCGCATATTCGTAAAACTCCTTTACCTGCTCTGCAGAAGCACACTTGCGCCTATTGGCCTCGATCGGTATAAAAAGAGACGCCATCAGGTCCATAAATTCGCTGTGGGACCTGCAGAGAAGCGGCTGTATGCGCCCAAAGGAATGGGCAAAAAAGTGAAGCCTCCTACGAGAGACCTCCCTGCTATCCAAGAGCTTAAGGCTACCTGCCGCTGCATTTCTCGTATTGGCAAAGACATCCAGACCCTCCTCCTGTCTCTGCGCATTTATCCTCTCAAGGTCCTGTCTGCGCATATAGACCTCTCCCCGCACATCCAGATATTCAGGGACAGCCTCCCCTGTCAAGCTCAAAGGCAATTCCCTTATGGTCCTGACATTGGCGGTTACATCCTCTCCCTCTATTCCATTTCCCCTGGTTATAGCACGCAATAGCCTGCCTCTCTCGTATATGACCGATATACCAACCCCATCTATCTTCAATTCACAGACCATCTCTGGCAGGAAACCCAAACTCCTCTCCAGCCTCGCTGTCCATTCTAGAAATTCCTCATAGGAATACACATTGTCCAGAGAATACATCCTGGGACTATGTATAACAACCGCAAAGTCAGGCCGCTCTGGAAATGCCCCGACCTTCTTGGTAGGTGAATCAGGGGAATCGAATTCAGGATACTGCCTTTCGAGACTGGAAAGCTCCCTCAACAGCTTATCGTACTCATAGTCGCTTATCTGGGGCCTTGCCTCGACATAGTAGAGGTAATTGTGCCTCTTTATCTGCTCGCGCAGCTCTTCTATCCTCTTACGAATCTTATCCCTATCCATATCCAATCCCTACTTTTTCTTATTCCGAGATATTATATCACAGAAGCCTCACAATAATTAAGTGGTGTGATATGGAAAGGGATATCAGAATACTATCGAATAGAAGATAATTCCACCCTTGGGGCCTGGTTTCTGGGTTTCTCCAGCTGACATCTGGTAAAGTTCATCTCTCAATTTAAATATCTCTTTAAAAAACAGCCCTATCTTTGTGTCCACGGTCAGGGCACGCTGGCGGGCATAGGATTTGAGTTCCTGGATAATCCCGCCACCCTGGGAGCTGTCTTTGTCCTGAGAAGAAACGATATTCCTCTCCGCAAGCACCTCGGCCAGCATCACTACCTTGGCATCTACAGATACAATCTTCTGCATTATCTCACCTATATTCTCCCCCATATCCTCCACTTCATCATAGGTAAGATAGTTTTCCAAGGCCTTTCTTACTGCCTTTTCATTATTAGCGGCGAAGGCCTGTCTCAATTCATAATAGAGCCCCTTTGCCTCTTCAGAGACATAGCCCTCCTCTACTCCAGAAATGCCCTTGACATCCTTTTCAAATTCTTCGCGTTCCTGCTGGACTAGTTGGTCCCACTTTCTGTTTGCCTTGACATAGGCAGTGAGGGTCCTATCATACCTAGGGAACTCATTGGCAAAGAAGGCCCGCACCTTATAGTGGATATCATCTGGTCCCTTCTCGAGGATCGCCCTGGCCCTATCTGAGATCTCTCTTTCCCTCAGATATCTGTCCAATGTCCCAGGATCTTGCCTGAACTTCCTCTCAAAGACCTCATGCAAAAAGGCCAGGATACCCGCATTGCGCAGGTCTTGCCCGGATACAAATTCCTCACCATAGATGGCGTTATAATATTCAGGATTGTCCTTCCCTAGTATAGCCTCAAACAGTCCCTTATAGAGGGCAATATTGTCTCTATCGTTATAACCAAAGAGGTCGAATGCAACCTTCTCTATCTCATAAAGTCCGGCTGAGGAAAATACATCCTCTATATCCTTTTCTGATACTATTCCCTTAAATGCCTCCTCTGTCTTGACAAAATCAAGCACTGCTGATTGGATCTCCCCCAGTTCATCCTGAGAAAATGCCTCAGTTAATCTCTTTATCTCTACCACCTCATCCAATTCCTCGCCCTTGCTCTCAATGCTGGCCAAAAGCCTGCCCAGCCCTGGCTCAAAGACGACATTTACAGAACCGATATTGTTCCCCTTGCCCTTTCTCTTCTCTAGGAGGGAATAGATATAATAGGCCAACAATGTCCCTGTTATCACTCCAAGTCCTGTCCATATAAGGGCCGTAGGCATAGGTTCCTCTTTGACAAAACCCAAGGCCTTTAAGAAGTTATATGCAACGTCTAAATCCCTGCCATCCACGCGTTCCTGTACAAAATAGGCCATCTCACCGCTAGTAAGGGGCGGGATCTTGTATACGTAGATCCTATGACCATTCCAGGCCAACATCTCCTTCAAAATAGCCTTCCTCTGGATGCGTCCAAAAAACAGGTCCCCGGTTATGTCAGGGAATTCAACATCTATTGTGATGACAAACCTCTCTCCCCTCAGGAGCTCTACGAAGATTATGTCCTTATGAAGGTCTAACAATTGCTTTATCTCATAGGCAATCTTATACACATCTACCCCTGCCTCTGCTGGCACCGGCGCGCCAAAGAGATAGTAGAATGCGGCCGTAGAGGCAACCAGGACCAGCCCAGCAAGCCCCTTTAAGCTCGGCTTTAAATCTGCCTTGACCCTCTCTTCCATGGTCTGTCTGCCTTTATCAGGCGAATACTTGGAGGAAGTCTTATCTATCTCTTCATTCTGGGCAGGGCCCTGGGCAAGGGAATCGAAGGTCTCTTCCACATCAGGCACCTCTTTTGGGTTCAGGTGCTGTTTTGTATCCAGGACAACACCACCGCCATAGAACTGCCAATCGTCTCCATAGGAGTCCCAGAGACTGCGTTTGTACATTATCACGTATTGATCAAGATATTCCCTGGGCGTCCAGCGGGATGTGGACTGCAGCCCATCTATCTCTCTGCTGTCAACTAGATCCGAAAAGGCAAAGTGTATCTTATCCCTTGCAAATTTCTTGTACCACTGGGCGATAATGCAGGCATTGTAGACCTGACGCAGGAGTGTATACTTCACATCATTATTCACCAGCTCTATTAATCTGGGCAGTAGTTTCTCTTTTATTAGGCCCTCTGCATATCTATCAAACCTTCTCTGGTATTCATCGGCATCAGCAGGCGTGTGTATCTGAAACTTCACATCAAAGGTCGCATTCTTTATACAGAATCCTGTCGCCGACATAAAGGACTCTATCTCGCCAGGGACTATCCAGAATCGTGGATCAAACTGCCAATTGTCTTTTTCAGGGGCAATGGAGGCACCGTAGTCCAACAGGTCGTCCCAGATTCCCAGCTCCTGAGAGAGTTGTTTCACATCTTCTTTTAGTTTTACGTCCGAGTACATCAGGACCTTGCCTATATCGGTGTAGAGGAGCTCATGACCGATAACCTGCAGGTCGTTCAGGTTAATATTCAGATTGACCCACAGCTGATTATCAGGTATGGCTAGGGCCAGCAAAAAGAATTTTATATTTTCCTTTCTCTGTCTCTCATCTATTCCCCTATTCCTGGAGTGCTTCCAGGCAAATATTATGTTTCCGCCATCGTTGCTTACATTCTTGAGATCTATTCCTATTAAATAGGTAGTAGGGACATAACCTAGTACCTGTGAGACATCAGGATAGTCAAATGTCACTACGACTGGATTGGCATAGGCTGGGAAGGTATTGAATATCAAAGAGATACTGATAATCACTGCGAATAACCAGTAACACAGTCTTCCAAACCGCATATAGCCTCCCTATTTTTTCATAAGTATTGCATCCCCCTGTAATCCCCTGCGTTCCCTTGACTGAAGTATAGTAGAAAATAGGCAAAAGTCAATTTAACCCGGATTATGCATTAGAATTCTTTACCTTCCATCGTTTGGTTAATTAAACATCTCTTTTCTTATTAATAATCAAGCATGAAGGAGGGAGCATGGAGAATGAAGGATAAAACCACCATTTCGCATTGCTTCTTTAAACCAAAAAAATCCACTGCCTCCATTCTCCCTTCTCCGTTCTCCCTTCTTAATAATCAAGCATGAAGAATGGAGCATGGAGAATGAAGGAAATTTTTTATTAAGGAAGAAACATATCTCGGTAAATAAGAATCCTTCATGCTTCATTCTTCCACCTCCATCCTCAAAACTTTAGTTGTGGTTTTTAGTTTTGCGTTTTGAGTTTTTAGTTAATATTAGCATAATTTGGGTTTATCTTTCACAGGATAAACAATTAAGCTGTATTGGATCAAAGAGGACCTGTTCGCATTCTTTTCTGCTGCAAGCTATCTTACCCAGAGAATCTATTTCTCTGCCTTCTAACGAACTGTAAAATTGCAGGCTACCTGTTGGGCCAAAATAGGTATATGGTAGGACCACACGAAAGCGCGGGACATCGCACTTCAGATACAACAACACTGCCCTGCCCGTGTTTATGACCTTGCAGACCTGCCCCCTTACCAGTCTTACATAGCCCTCATATCTGACCGCATCTTCAGGAGGGATAATAGACCTATCTGCCCAGACTCCCTTTCTCCCCCGTATTGCCTGTAATTGGGCAGAACAAAATCGCTGGGCATATTTTTCATTCGGCCACATAAAAAACATATACGCCAGTCCTGCCTTTAAGAGCTCTTCGTTGAGGAGCCTATCACCAACCCAGACATAGGCCAACAGCCTTCCATATTTATCCCTCTTGACCTTATCGAATTCCAGTCTTATCTGCCGGCCTTCTACCAACTTCCTGTTAAACTCTTTTGCCTCTCGGGAAAAGGGCTGAGAGACCTCAACCCACATGCCGTCTCTATAACTCTTGCACTCGGGCGTATCTATCCCGAGATAACGAACCTTCTCTCCTGTATTTAGGACAATCGTGTCACCATCTATGACATCAACGACAAACAAGGACTTATGTCCTGGGGAAAAGCGAGAAAAAAGAAATAGAATAGCTACGACGGCAATAGATATTAAAAAAAAGGGAAAGGGGCCCTTCTTTCCTGAATATTTAGACGCCTTTCTTAAGGACACGGGAATAACAAAAGACTGCAAAGGAGATTATCAAAACCCAGGAAACACCCATAAAAAACCAACCGCTAATTGTCATCTTTGGCCCCTTTATTCTTCTTAGCTTCTATCTTTATTTTACATATTATGCCCCTGATATTCAAGACTATCTCACCGTTGTCTGCTGAGAAATAGTGCAAGGGGCCTATGTGTTGGCCTACATCTAGGACTGTATTGCCCAAAAAGACCTTGGGTTTCCCTTTCTCCGGCAGGACAACAAGCACCTCATTAGGATTCTTTTTCAATGGCCTGAAGATATCCCTTACCCTGGAACTCGGATCTCTGCTCGTGGCACTATCCTGAGAGGCAAATGCAACCTGAACAGATACAAGGCAGATAAAGAAAAATGCAACAACCCTCTTCATTTGGTTCATAACAGCCCCTTCCTTGCCTAACAAACCTCAACGCAACTTCAACTGACCTGGCTTATATTTAAAGATGACGGTTATATCCAGTAGCAAGCGCTCTTTTTTCTGGAGTTCTGCCCAACTTATCTCCATACTCTCGAGTTGATAGACCAGGTTTCTATTCAATACACGGAAGAAATCCTGTAGCTTCTCCGAATCAACATAGGCCTTTATCTTTACAGGAACTAGAACCAGATTGAGATTATCCTTTTGCTCATAGCGAATTTTGCCTATCTTTAAATACACATCGTATATGCCAACCTCGTGCAACAGGGTAACCAGGGTATCAAAGACCTCGTTGTTTACATAAGGGGTATCCATCCCCATATAATCTTCCACCCGTTCCTTCATCTCCCTGTAACGGTGCAAGAGGCGACGATAATTTGTTACTAACTCATCTCCCCTCTTGCGCCAGAGCTGCTCTTGGTCATAGATATACTGACTCCTTAAGATAATGAACATCGCTGGCGAGATAACAAAGGCAAAAAACAGTACAGAAAAAAGCAGGAGTAGATAGTTGAGGAGTCGGCTCACAAAAGAGACTTGCTTCTGCTTTATGTGCAAAATCAAATCAGTCCATGGATAGAATCGCCTTGCAATCATAACGTCCCCTTCGGTTCAAATATAAGGAGGAAAGACATTGTCTCATTTGCATCATCTACCATCCCCTGCCTAATCCTCACCCTCCTGACAAAGTTGGACATATTTGTAAGCGAAATCGCTGCTTTTAATTCATGAAACTTGCGGTTGAAGTAGTCTAGATTATGCTCCTGATCTAGCAACACCATTCCCCTTATCATAAGGAAATGGCGATTTGCTTTCTTCCCACGAACCCATCTGATATCCCGGACCCATGCGTTTTCAGGTAGATACTTATACAAAAAGGGCCAGAGTTCCTCCCAGAATTTGGTAAACTCCTGCCGCCTAAGAAATGAGGAATACTGAAGTATATACTGCTTTTTTATTTCCAGTTGCATCAGGAGTTTTTCTGCAAATCTATACCTGGACTTATAGATATCCAGCAACCTGGAATGACGATAGATATTACGCGAAGGCCGTATCAAGAGGTAATAAGAACTCAATACCAGAATAACAATCAAACCCAGCTTCCAGAACAAGGATACTAAGGCCCTATTAATCTGCCTCAGGTTAGTATGGTATGTCGAGAAGTTAACGATTTTCATCTTTTGCCACCTGATTTTTATCTATTCCGAATTATGCATTAGAATTCTTTATTTTCCATCGCCCTGTTAATCAACCATCTCTTTTCTTATCTAAATAAAGCTCAAAACTCAAATCTCAAAAGTCAAAACCACAGCTTAAAACTTAAATCTTTTTATTATTTTTACCCTTTATTTCTTTTCTCTTTATCGTCAGCTAAACTCCCAATTCTTGCAACCCGTTCCCGCTTTTTTAGTTGCGTTTTCTCTTTATATTAAAAATAGTTTTGAGCTTTGAGTTGTTGTTTTTAGTTTTTACTTTTGACTTTTTAGTTTAACCATATGGTGAATACTTATCTTTAGCTTTTCCTATTGTCCTACAACGAGTTCCATTATATCACAAATTCCTATTGCATAATCTGGGTTTATTATACCACAGGATTCTCGACAACCGTAGTTTGAGAATCAAGATTTACAGATACCCTAACTAGATCTCCATGAGAGATAGGACCAATACCAGGAGGGGTGCCTGTACTAATCACATCTCCTGGATAAAGGGTCATAATCCTTGACACAAAAGAAACCAAATAGGGGATATCGAAGATCATATCCTCTGCAATAGAATCCTGAACCAGCCGGCCATTGAGGAAGGTACGCAAACGCAATCTGGTAAAATCTTCTTCCCTTTCTATCCTTATTTGCCCTTCGGCTATCGGACAAAAGGAATCAAAGCCCTTGGCCCTGGTCCACTGCCCATCTTTTGCCTGCAGATCCCTGGCAGTAACATCATTTAAGGCTACCACTCCCGAGATCACCGACAATACATCTGCCGGTCTAATATCCTTGCACTTTTTAGAAATGACAACCGCTATCTCTCCTTCGTAGTCTACACGTCCCACTCCTTCTGGAAGGACAATGGGCTGTCCGTTTTTTATCACAGAACTATCCGGTTTAGAGAATAAAACAGGCTCATCGGGTATCTGCATATTCAATTCAGAGGCATGCTCTTTATAGTTCAGTCCTACCAGGATTACCTTCATTTTAGGCCTCTTTTAAGAACAAAAACAGGACCTGGACCTTTTCCTCGCCGGTCTTCACAACCACAGCGTTTATATAAAGCATCTTAGGCCGCCGGCTCACCGGTAGGGCAATCTCACAGGCAAATTCATCAGGTACTATCTCCGAAGAATCTATAATCCTCTTAATCCAGGAGGAGAAGACATCGTTGGCCGAGAGATTCAATATACCTGAAAATTTGTATTCGTCCTGTTCTATTTCAAATAGGGCCTGGGCCCTGGGATTGAGACGGAAGAAGTCTTTTTCCAGGTCGATCCATATAACAGGCTCCTCCACTCGTCTGAGTATCAGGGATAAGGCCCTATAGTAAAGGAGGACCCTTTCCTGTCTCAGTCTTTCAAATTCTCCAACCTTTCTAATTGCAGAGTTTAACTGAGACAATATACGGCCGTATACATCTGAACTCTTATAAGAGATATCCTTCGCAAAGTCACCACTCGAAAGGGACTCTATCAAACCAGAGATCTCTTTGAGAAATAGATAAGACTTCCAGAAAGAAAATCCCTCTATTGCTAACAAGAGTATAACCAGAGGGATGAAGATAAACAGGTGTTGGCTTATCGAAAGAACCAGCAAAAGAAGGCAGAAAAATAATATTAAGGTATGGATAATCGCATATAACAACATAATCAGCGAGAAAAGTTCTTTATACTCTCATCCGTGCCAACCACGATTAATACATCGCTATCCTCGAGGATATCGTCTGCCTTTGGCATATCATTTATAACCTCTCGGTAGGCCCGTTCACCTGATTCGGTTATCTCAGGCATTTTCTTCTTTATAGCGATGATATTTATGTGATACTTATTGCGCAGCTGTAATTCTTTTATGCTCTTGCCAATAAACTTCTCCGGCACCTTGATTTCAGCCAGACTATGCCCCGATGCCAGGGGGATATGCTTTTCGATATGAGAGGTCAGCATACTGTTTGCAACCATAACACCCATTTCTTCTTCGAGATTTATTATCCTATCGACCTCCATATATTTGAGTATCTGTGCCTGCAAATTATCCATCGCTCGAGCAAATATATTTCTAACGCCCATCTTTTTCAATACACTGGTTGTGAGCAGGTTTGCCTCGACATTATCGCCGATACAGACAATGGCCGCATCCACATTATCGACACCTATTGCCTTGAGGGCCTTCTCGTCCGTCGAATCAATGCTTACGGCAACCGAGACATAATCCTTTATATCTTCAACCTTTTCCTTGTCAACATCTATTGCTATAACCTCTACACCTTTATCACTCAGTGTATGCGCTATAGTAGAACCAAATCTTCCCAATCCTATAACCGCTATCTGCCTCATTCTTCATCTCCTTAGGGTACCGGCACCTCTTCCAGGATCCTCTTAATTATATCGTCTGAAACCATCCCTTCGGCCTCAGCCTCATAGCTTACTATTACCCTATGCCTGAGGACATCATAGCATACGGCCTTGACATCTTCGGGCAGGACAAAGGCCCTTCCATACATAAATGCCCAGGCTCGCGATGCTATAGCCAGATAGATGCTCGCCCGAGGAGAGGCACCATAGGAGATCAGATCCTTCAACCCATCAAGCCCGTATTTCTCAGGGAACCTGGTTGCATTTACTATATCGACTATATACCTCTTAACCTTATCGTCTATGTACAATTCCCTTACTATCTTCTGTAGGGATAATATCTCGTCTAGAGAAAAGACCTTTTCCACTGTCGGCATCTCCCATCCAGACATCCGGTTAAGTATAAGTATCTCCTCTTCTGTAGTCGGATAGTTAACCTTTAGCTTCAACATAAATCTATCGACCTGGGCCTCTGGAAGTGGATATGTGCCTTCCTGTTCTATGGGATTCTGGGTAGCAAATACAATAAACGGCAGGGGAAGTTTGTAGGTATTGTCGCCTATCGTTACCTGACGTTCCTGCATCGCCTCAAGCAATGCGCTCTGTACCTTGGCCGGGGCCCTGTTAACCTCATCAGCCAATATCACATTGGCAAATACCGGCCCCTTCTTTACAGAGAACTCACCCTTTCCAGGATTATATATAAGCGTACCTATAATATCGGCTGGTAATAGATCTGGTGTAAACTGAATACGTTGGAAGTCACCGTTTATACAGTCGGCCAATGTCTTGACTGCTAGGGTCTTTGCAAGGCCAGGGACACCCTCTATCAATACGTGTCCATTGGATATCAACGCCAGTATTAACCTGGAAATAAGATATTTCTGCCCTACTACAACCTTGGAAATCTCCATATCCAATCTACGAAGCAGGGCAGACTCCTTTTCAACAATCGCTGTCAATTCCTTTATATCGCTCATAACATCCCCCTCGTAATTCTAACCCAGATTCTGCATTAAAATCGGATTATCCCGGATTATTCATTAGAAAGAATTCTTCTTTTCCCATCGTTTTATCAACCAACCATCTCTTTTCTCATCTAAAAATAAGCATGAAGAATGGAGCATGGAGAATGAAGGATAAAAC
>JALVWL010000092.1 GCA_027034965.1 Candidatus Omnitrophota bacterium | reverse complement strand
CTTTTTCTGGATGGTAAGATTGGATTTCTGGATATTATGGACATAAATTATAGGCTCGTGGATAGGCACGTCCCTTGGAGGGTTGAGGAAGTAGAAGACATAAAAAGGGCTATAGATTGGACAAAGGCAGAGCTCTATAAGGAGGCAGGGCTTGGGTAGATTTTCTGCCCTTCGCAAGAGAATGGTTGAAGAACAACTAATCCCCAGGGGGATAACGGATCCAGCGGTATTAAGTGCGTTCTTGGAGGTCCCCAGGGAACGCTTTGTCCCTGAAGAGCTGCAAAAGTATGCCTATGAAGATGGACCGCTCAGTATTGGTTTTGGGCAGACAATATCTCAGCCCTATATGGTAGCGGCGATGACACAGCTCCTTGACCTTAAACCAGAGGATAGGACCCTTGAAATCGGCACAGGTTCTGGTTATCAGACCGCTATACTGGCCAGGTTGTGCAGGAAGGTCTATACGGTTGAGAGGATACCAGGACTTCTGGAGAGGACAAAAGAGACCCTCAACAGGCTGGGCTATAAGAATATCTATTTTAGACTTGCCGACGGGACTCTGGGATGGGAAGAAGAATCTCCTTATGATAAAATAATCGTGACAGCCGCAGCTCCCGAGGTCCCCTCTGCCTTGATAGATCAACTTAAGAGAGGCGGGGTTATGGTTATACCAGTCGGAAACAGATATGGTCAGGACCTGTTAGTAGTAGAAAAAGATGAGAAAAATGGGATAAAGATGGAGTCTAGGATGCGTTGTGTCTTTGTCCCGCTTATAGGAGAACAGGGGTGGAAGGAATGAAATATAGATGGATTGGGCTTGCCTTTTTTTTGTTGCTTTCTTTGACGACTGTGGCCTTTGCCGACAGGATACTAGCTGTGGTAGGAGACGAGGTCATTACAGAATCTGAATTAAATAAGATGGTCCGTTTATGGAGGTATAATCCTCTCAAGAGATTAGAGCTCTCTGACAAGAGCCTAAGCGAAGCTGATATCAAGAGACAGGCACTGGATAGACTTATAGAGGAAAAGTTGCTCTATTTAAAGGCCAAGGAAGACGATATAACCGTGCCTGTGGATGCCGTTGAGAGGCGTATAGAGGAGATGAAGTCCAGGTATAAAAGCGAGGAAGACTTTATTGATTCTCTGAAAGATGCCCACCTTACACTCCAGGAACTCTATGACTTGATAGAAAGACAACTTATGGTCAAGAAAGTCGTCTCTAAATATGTCCGTTCCAGGATATATGTCAATCCCATTGAAGTGGAGAAGGAATATAGAAAACACAAAAAGGACTTTTGCATTGTTACAATGCTAAAACTGGATTCTATCTTTATTCCCCGCAGTGCCTTTAAGGACGATTCTGAGATGGCCTTTGATTCAGCGGTAATGGACGAATACGTAAAACTAAAACAGGGCAGCCTTACCTGGAAAGACCTTACTGCAAGGTATGGCCAGGGGCAGATCTCTGGATGGAAGTCTCGGGCGGACCTCTCTAAGGAAATAGCAGAGACGCTGTTTAAACCAGAGAGCGGGATGTATCCCCTGCCAGTGCGGGTTTCAACAGGCTATATCATTTTCAGGATCGAAGACCGAAAAAAGAATTGTCCCGAGACCCTGGGCGAGGCCCGGGAGATGGTCTATAACTACATCTATGACAAAAAGTTTGAAAAACGCCTGGCTGAATTTGTGCAGGAGTTAAAGGAAAGATATTACGTAAAGATAAATCTGGGGACTTGATAAAGGATAATCCCAAATTATGCTAATATTACCTAAAAACTAAAAAGTAAAAACCACAACTCAGGTTTTGAGAATGGAGGAGGGAGAAGGAAGCATGAAGGCAGTGGATTTTGATTTAAAGAAGCAATGCGAAATGGTGGTTTTATCCTTCATTCTCCATGCTCCATTCTTCATTCTTATTTTTAGATGAGAAAAGAGAGGACTGATTAGTAAGGCGATGGTAGTAAAGGAGGGCTTTTGATTGTAGGTATTGATGAGGCGGGCAGGGGACCATTGGCAGGCCCTCTTGTATGTGTATGCGTCGCACTACCGAAAGGCCTTAACTTTCCGGATAATATAAAAGTAATAGATTCCAAAAAACTCAATGTCTCTCAGCGCCTCCGTGCGTTTAGATACATAGTCGAAAACGCATATTGGGCAGTAGAGGTGGTAGACGTCTATACCATAGATAGGTTAAACATAAGACGGGCTACCTTGCTGGGTATGTCCAGGGTATTGGAGAAGTTTTTGGATAGATATAGGCAACTGGACAACTGGTTTGAGGTGCTCGTGGATGGTAAGGATGGCATAGAGCTACCTGCTGAGTTGCCTGGGGTCTGTCAGGCAGTGGTGAAGGGAGATATGCTCGTGCCTGAAATCTCCTGCGCATCTATACTGGCAAAGGTCATCAGGGATGGGATTATGAAGGGGCTAGACGTCTTATATCCTGAATACGGCTTTTCCCGCCACAAGGGCTATGCGACGGCAGAGCATATTGGCGTGATAAATAGGTTGGGGCCTTCCAGGGTACATAGGCGCAGTTACGAACCCGTTTCTCAGATTACGTTGTGGTAGGCAGGCAGTACGAAGACATAGCAGTACGCTTTTTAGAGGCCAATAGGTTCCGTATACTCGGGAGGAATTATCGTATAAGGGGTGGAGAGATAGATATAGTTGCCCAGAGGGGTAAGAGAGATATATACTTTATAGAGGTCAGGCATAGGGGGAAAAGGAGTTTCGCCAGGGCCTTTGAGAGCATAACCCCAAAAAAGAAGCAGACTATAATCAAAACCGCCTTATTTTTTATTAAAGATAGGCGGTTACCGGAGAATATGTATTATCACTTTTCAGTTGTAGATGTGGGGGACAGGGAAGTTGAGGATGTCTTATGGGACGCCTTTACCATAGAAGATACAAGCTGGGCCTATTTTCTCTAGGGATAGCTGTTGCCTTTGTCCTTTCAGGATGCGTATACGAAGGGCCAAAGGCTAGTGAGGAAGAGGTGCATCTCTATCAGAGAGAGCTCGCTGCCAGGGCAGTAAGATATAGGGTTTCTCTATGGAGACGGGTTGCAAGTGTTGGTTATAGACTCATCAAGGCCCTGCCCAGGCGTT
>JALVWL010000091.1 GCA_027034965.1 Candidatus Omnitrophota bacterium | reverse complement strand
CAGGTGGGTAAGGGTTGGGAGGTTGATAAAGGTTCGCAGAGGGCTTTACCTTATTCCCGAAATGTTCAGAAAACGGCCTATTTTTTGGGGCTATCTGGCTCAGAGGATAGTTTCTCCTTCTTATGTTAGCCTTGAGAAGGCGTTGGAGTTTTATGGGATTATTCCTGAGAGAGTTTCTGAGATTACTTCGTTAACGACGAGGCGTCCTGTGAGATATGAGGTAGAGGGTAGAGCTTATTCGTATAGGCATATTTCGGTTAGGTTATTTTGGGGATATGAAGTATTTGAACAGGATGGGCAAAAGGGGTTTATTGCGTTGCCGGAGAAGGCTCTTTTAGATTTGTTTTATTTTTCTCATGTAGATAAGAAAAGGGCTTTTGATTTTTTTGAGGAGATGCGTTTTGACAATCTCCAGATTTTAAACAAAGAAAGGCTATTGCACTTTGCCTCTATGTGGGGGGAAAAGCAATTATACCTTGCAGAGGCGCTCCTGGAGTATGCAGATAAGGCAGGTGAGTGGGAGAGTTTATGAAAGATTTTGCGGTTGCCATTGCTAAAGCTGTGGATGATAAGGACGTTGCTAAGAATAGGTTGCGGGAGTATTTACAGCATTACTTGTTGATGCTGCTGGCGCAGGAAGGGTTCTTTTCGTATTGTTCTTTTATGGGAGGGACGAGCCTTAGGGTTTTGTTTGATTTGCCCAGATTTTCTGAGGATCTGGATTTTTCTGTCGTTGAGTCTCATGGGTTTGATTTCAAAGGCGTTTTAAAACGGATAAAGGGAAAACTTGCCCTTGCGGGCTATTCGGTGGAGGTGTCTTTCAGGCGGGTGGGAAATGTGCTGAGTGCATGGGTTAAATTTGATGGATTATTGTGTGAGGCAGGGCTTTCTCCTCTGCAGGGGGAACGACTGGCGGTTAAGATTGAAGTGGACAGCAGGCCGCCGAAAGGCGCTGTTAGCGTAGATTATCTTGTGAATAAATTTTTTTCTTTGCTTTTGAGGGGATATGATTTGGCGTCTATTTTGGCGGGAAAGATTAATGCCCTAATGAGACGCAAGTATCTTAAGGGTAGAGATGTGTTTGATATTCTATGGATATTGAGCAGGTTTAAGGACGCTGAACCTAATTTTGTTTTCCTGAATAATGCCTTTGAGCAGATGGGCTGGGAGGATGAGGCTGTCTCTGAGGGGAACTGGAGACGAATTTTGAGCGATAAATTATCTAAGGTTGATTGGGAAGTGGTTGAGAAGGATATTGGTTTGTTCGTAGAAGATAAAGATTCTGCTAAATTGCTTATAAATAATTGGGAAAAAGTAATTCGGTAGGCTAAAATTTACTCTCAAGTCCCGCAAATCCCCAAAACTCGAGTTCACTATGGTAAAATTTGTTTCACTTTGTGAAACAAAATCTTCCTGAAAGAATCAGTATCATTTTGTGAAACAAATTCTTTCTGGAAAAATCAGTTCTGGAAAAATCAGTTTTATTGTGGGAATGAATGGCCGCATATTTGTGTTATGGTTTGGGAGGATTTAGAGTATAATACAAAAATATGGAAAAGATAAAGAAATTGCCCATAGGTGTGCAGGATTTTAAGTCGGTTAGGGAAGAGGATTATCTTTATATAGACAAAACAAAGAGTATTTATAACCTCATAACAGAGGGTAAATATTATTTCCTCTCCCGTCCGCGCAGGTTTGGAAAGAGCTTACTTGTATCTACTCTAAAGTATCTATTTCAAGGGGAGAAAGAATTATTTAAGGGGCTGTATATCTATGATAAGTATGATTTTCCAAAGCATCCAGTAATACATATAACCTTTGGCGGGAGCAGGAGTGAAGAGAGGTTATTAAAGATAATAAGGCAAAATCTTGAGCGTAATAGCAAGGCACTGGAAATAGAATGCCCTGACTATGAAGACGTGGCATATTGTTTTGCAGAATTAATGGAGAAGGCTTACGAAAAATACAATCAGAAAGTCGTAATTCTAATAGACGAATATGACAAACCCATTCTTGATAACATAGATCAAATGGAAGTAGCCAAGGAAAATCGCAATGTTTTGAGGGAGTTTTATACAGAGATAAAAAATAATGACGCATATATTCGCTTTGCTTTTCTCACGGGCGTAACCAAATTTTCCAAAGCAGGGATATTCTCTGGGCTGAATAATTTAGAAGACATAACTCTTGAGCCAGAGTTTGGAAACTTGCTTGGTATAACCCAAGATGAGTTAGAACGGTATTTCGGCGATGTTTTCAGGGAAAACAATGTAGATTTAGAAAAGGTGAAAGAATGGTATAACGGTTATAATTTTTTGGGGGACTTGGTATATAATCCTTTTGACTTATTGTTGTTTGCTAAAAAACGTTTTAGTTTTCGTAGTTATTGGTTTTCCAGCGGCACGCCTAAGTTTCTGATAGACATAATAGATAAAGACAATTTTTATATACCAAGATTATCTGGAATAGAAGTGGACGATACAATATTAGACAGCTTTGATGTGGAGAGGATGCAGCCAGAGGTAGTTTTATTTCAAGCGGGATATCTTACCATAGATAAGGTAGTGGAGCGTCCGAGAGGAGGGTATGAATACATATTACGTATGCCGAATAAAGAAGTGCGAATGGCATTAATGGATGTATTATTGGACTATATAGAAGGTGTAAGGGAAGATAGGGTAAAGCATCAGAATAGAATAACCGAGTTAATAGACGCAGGTGATATGGAAGGGTTGGGAAAAGAATTTGAGGCATTGCTCGCTGGTGTGCCATATAATTATCATACGCATGGGAGGATAGGCGAATATGAAGGATATTATTCGTCAGTGATATATGCATATTTACAGAGTACGGGCTATCCTGTAATAGGCGAAGACGTGACCAGTCGTGGTAGGATAGATTTCACATTAATAACAAAAGATAATATCTATGTCTTTGAGATAAAGGTAGATGCAAACACCAGTCCAATAGAGCAGATAAAGGAAAAAGAATACTATAAGAAATACGAAAACCAAAACAAACCGATATACATAATTGGGATAAATATAGACAGTAAAGAAAGGAACATGGATAGGTTTGAATGGGAGAAAATTAACTAAAAACTCAAAACTAAAAACCACAACTC
>JALVWL010000090.1 GCA_027034965.1 Candidatus Omnitrophota bacterium | reverse complement strand
GTCAAGAGAGTGAACATCTAGGTCGATATCGGCATTTTTGTTATCCCAATCCAACCACCCCTTTACACTACCCTGGCCAACATACTGGTGCGAATATATCTTAGAAGATAAATCCATATTGTAATAGTGGATATTTACCGAGGGGCGATAAATCCTGGCGGAAAACTCTACCCTGGCCTCTGTTTGTTTCTTTCTGTATAGATCCAATACCCCATTATTTACTGTAATATCCTGTACAGGCAGACCCATAATTACAGCTAGAGCCTTTATCCCAGGATATTGCCCAGCCGAATTCCTATTCGGATCTCGATTATCCAGCTGCCAGCGAAAGCGCGCACTATCCAATACGACTGATTCTACCAGAAACGGATATAGATGGAAAATAAGCTCTGCCCTACCTATATCGACGATATCAGAATAAGATAATCCATAAGCTCGAATACGCCTGGGAGATAAATATAGTTTCTCTATCTTTAAGGGTTTGTGAAAAATAGCCTGGGCAAGCTTGCTAACCAAAGGACCGCCGGCTATATTCATAATCAAGAACAAACCCAGAACCAGAACAACACAGAAAAGAAGCACGCGAAACAGGACGATAGATATAAACTTTATAAATCTAATCAACTCTCCTATACCTCCCATCTGAATCCTTCTTCAAGAGCACGATATCCCCG
Organism: Candidatus Omnitrophota bacterium; assembly: GCA_027034965.1. Taxonomy (GTDB): domain Bacteria; phylum Omnitrophota; class Gorgyraeia; order S143-82; family S143-82; genus S143-82. The sequence goes on along the minus strand of JALVWL010000090.1, from coordinate 2,452 downwards.
GAGAATAATTCCATCTCTGAATCAAAACGCACTACATCATCTACCTCAGGGGCATCTATCAAACTTCGGCCAATATAACTCCCTTCTATTGTATCATATCCGTCAACAATGGCCTTAAATTTATCCTCCAAAAATCGTTCATTAGCCTGCAAAAGCAGTCTCTGGGCAATTTTCTTGACGGTATAATAGCGACTTGCCTTAGTAGTCTCCTTTACCTGTCCTCGCATAGCATAGGCAGCAGTTCCTTCTTCCCTGTAGAATTTAAAGACTCCAAGACGGGCTACAGGCGAGTCCTTTAAAAAAGAGGTCAATTCCCTGAATCTCTTCCTATCTTCTCCAGGGAACCCAACGATAACCGTAGTCCGTATGGCAATTCCAAGGGAATCCATCTTTGTAAAGAGTCGCTCTACCAATTCCCTATCATAACCGCGCCGCATCTTAGACAATATAAAATCGTTTATATGTTGTATCGGCACATCTATATAAGGCACAATACGATTATTTGAGGCAATGAACTCCAGGAGTTCATCGTTAAGCAATGACGGATAGGTGTACATAAGTCTGATCCAGGGGATGTCTGTTTGTTTTATTATACACCTAAGCAAGGTCAAAAGGGATGGCCTCTTATAGAGGTCAATCCCATATGCAGTTGTATCCTGTCCAACCAGCACTATCTCTTTCCTGCCCAGTGAATAGTATGTATTTATTTCGTCAACAATATCCTCTATCCTGCGAGATTTCAATCTGCCTCGTATAAAAGGTATACTGCAATAAGAACAGTTCTTTACACAGCCTTCGCATATCTTTACATATGCATAGGCGCCTTCGAGTATAGGCAGGGCATCGCGGGATGGTAGGTTGCGAGGATCAATGCACCCCTTTAATTCAGCATAAGGGAACTCCTCTTTCAACTGCCTTCTATAGCGCTCAACCAGACATCCCCATATAACCACCTTTTTTACATACCCCTCTCTATATAATCGTTCAATATCCAGGATTACGTTTATAGACTCTTTGACCGCCGGCTCTATAAAACCACAGGTATTGACCACAACCAGATCAGCAGAATAGAGGTCTTCTGCAAGGGGCAGGCCCTTATTGAGATAATATTTAGCGATGGCCTGTGTATCGACATAATTTCTGGGGCAGCCAAGTGTGATGATATAAAAACTGCGCAGGCTCATCTCTTTTTGATTTCATAAGTACAGTCAGGATAGAACACAACATCTTTTATAACCCGGCCTCGCCTGCCTAGACCCTCGTATACCTTATCTCCACACCTTACCTTCAATACACCTGCATTGCCCACCCACATCGAAAGCTGCCTTTTGGCCTCCCACTTCTCTATATCACCCTTATTCAGGGTCTTCCTGAATAATTCTATACCATCGGCCTTTACCCGTATCCAGCAATCATCCAGGGCCTCGACAATTACGCTAAATGTGTCCTTTTTCTCCTGCGGCTCTACTACTGCTGGAATAGCCTCTTTGTCAGCATCTATCGATGAGCTAGAGCTCTCTTCTTCAGAGACATCCTTTTGCGCTATCTCATCCAATGCCTCGCCCTTACTAGCAACAAAGGGTAAATCGCTATCGTGGGCCGCCCTGTGAGTCAGGAAGAACACAACAATAAAGAGGCTTAACAGGGCAACTCCAATACCCAGCAAGAACCTCTTCGGCAATTTCAAAAACATACCGACAACAAATAGGAAGAGGAAGATAACAGTCTTTTTCCCGAAAGAAATCAGGATATCGAGGTATTTTGAAACCTTACTATGTGAGGCCCTGTCTGCAGCAGCATCAGTATCAAGATTATGGGTTCCAACTGCCTTTTTCGAAACAGGTCCAGGTTCACCGAACAACTGACGAACAAGCTCCTCTTCATCAATACCAAGATAGCGCGCATATGTCTTAGCAAATCCCTTAAGATATACCTCACTCAAAAATAAATCAGACAGATCACCCTTCTCAAAGGCCTCCAGTATTCTCTTTGAAATCTTCGTATCCTGGACTATCTGCTCGAGACTAATGCCCTTTTTTTCACGTATCTGCTTCAGATCAATTGCTTCCGACATCAAGGCCTTCCTTTCGTCTCAACCAGTCCTCCCTACTAATCAATATCTCTCGCGGCTTGCTGCCCCTATAAGGGCCGACAATACCTTCCTCCTCCATCATATCTATCAACCTGGCTGCCCTGGCATAACCCAGACGCATACGCCGCTGAAGAATAGAAACCGATGCCTGACCACTGTTTAAGACCACATCAACCGCATCATCGAACAATTCGTCTCTCTGTCCTGAAAAACCCTTCTTCTCCTGGGCCTTCATAAAAGATTCATCAAAATCCTGTTCTGCCTGATCGCTAATATAAGAAACCACCCTCTCTATCTCCCTATCCTGGACATAGGCCCCTTGTATGCGCTGGATCTTTACTGCCCCTGGTTTCATAAACA
>JALVWL010000089.1 GCA_027034965.1 Candidatus Omnitrophota bacterium | reverse complement strand
CTATAGGCCAACTTCCTCTCTAACAACTTATGTCCGATATATATCCTCTTTCTCTGCCTTATAAATTCTCCAATACTCTCAGGCCCCTTATTGTTTACAATAGCATCCGGAACATAGACTATCTTCCATCCCCTTCGTTCTATCTCCCATTCAATATAGGCCTCATCGACCAGCACATCCTCTGGCATAGCATTAAAAACCTTTCTAAAGGCAATCATCTCTCCAGTCTTTGGATAGATAAGACTTACTCTATGCTTCATCTCCCACAAAATATTCACAATCCTGCCAATTAACCTGGAGTTATCGTCTATTGGGACAGGGTGTGAGGCAGTCATTCCCACCTCTTCATCCTGAAACGGAGCAATCATCCTGCACAGACAATCCCTATTCGCCAGGACAACATCAGCGCTTACCATCACACATATTGCATTATCAGGGACCATCTTCAGGAACTCATTAATAGCGTTCGCCTTACCTAGTCTATTTCCCTGGGTAATCAAAATGACCCTGGCATCCCTTTGCACCACCTCGATTACAAGATCATCGGTTCTGTCTGTAGAACCAGAAGAGACAACAAAAACCCTCATATCATCAACACAGGACAACTCCTGTGAGAGTATGCTCTCAAGATTCTTTAGGATAATCCTTTCCTCATTATAGGCAAAGACCCCTACATATACCACCATATCAGCCGGCCTTCTCAAGCTCTGCCCTCTTTACACTAAAATAATCACTACTGTACATACCACTCCATCTCCTGCGCAGGGGTGCGAATATCTTCTCTCCTATGGGAACAAACCTTCTGAACGGAGAATAAAAGAGCCTCAACCTGACAAGCGACAAAAACATCAATATACCGGTCTTTAATACCCTCACTTTGGAGCCGCTCTGGTTATACCACAGTATTGGAAGCTCTATCAACTCATAGCCCAGGCGCTTAGCTATGTATAATAGATTTACATCAAACGACATATCAGCGATAAACAATTGAGATCTTATATTTTCAAACAACCGTCGATGAAGTATCTTTGCCCCGCACTGTGTATCTCTCAAACCCAACCCGAACAGGATATTTACAAGAAAATTATATATCCGGCTGGCGAGCAGGCGGCCAAGCGGTAGAGGAGGCTCTATGATACTCGAGGCCAGCCACCTCGATCCCAAGACAATTGCCCTCCTCTTTTCGATTACCACGCGATAGAGCTTATACAATTCATTTGGGACAACGCTATTGTCTGCATCTATATATGCCAGAAAATCACCATCCGCTGCAGACAACCCCTCTATTAGGGCACCGCCCTTGCCTATAGGATACTGAAACACCAGGAGTTTTACCTTGGAATGGTACCTGGCCTGCACATTCTTGACGATATCCTCGGTACGGTCTACAGAATTATTTACTACTACCACCAGCTCCCATTTCAATCCATTTTCGTGGATGAACTTCAGATAATCGTTTAATAAAAAACCAATACGCTTTTCCTCATTATATGCGGGGATAACTATCGAGAGCTTCATCTAGCCTTCTTTGCCTTCCTACCCTTGCCAAGGCCAAAGGCCTTATGAAGGGCATTTATCGCCTTTTTTCCATCCTTATCCTTTATAATACAGGAAATACTTATCTCAGAAGTGGTTATCATATCTATATTCACCTTATTCTTCGCCAATACATCAAACATAGTAGCCGCAACACCAGGATGATTTCTCATTCCAACCCCTACGATAGAGACCCTGCATATATTTTCATCAGTCATAACATCTCTTGCCTTTATCTGCTTAACCACCTTTGCAAGGATATCTATTGACTTCTTGAGATCTGATTTATCTACAGTAAAGGAAATGTCTGTTCTGCCATCCGAACTGACATTCTGAACTATAACATCGACGCTTATACCCGCCTTCGACAACTCCTTAAAAATCTTTGCCGCGATACCGGGCCTATCCGGCACACCGCATACGGTTATCTTCGCCTCACTCCTGTCAAGACTCACTCCTCTGACTACCGCTCCCTCCATTCCTTCAACCTCCTCAGTAATCAACGTCCCGGGTCTATTGCTAAGACTGCTTCTGACCACTATGGGTACGCAAAACTTCTTACCCACTTCAATCGAACGGGCCTGCATAACCTGAGCACCCAGAGATGCCATTTCCAACATCTCATCATAGGTAATAACATCTAGTTTTCGTGCATCCTTCACTATCCTGGGATCAGCCGTATATATGCCCTCTACATCCGTAAATATCTCGCACAGGTCTGCATCCAATGCCTTCGCAAGGGCAACCGCCGTTAGGTCCGATCCACCCCTTCCAAGCGTAGCGATATCTCCCTCCGGCGAGAGACCCTGAAAACCCGCTACAATAACCACATTACCTTTCTTTATCTCCTCTTTTATTCGCCTTGGAATTATCTTAACTATCTTGGCTCTGGTATGGTCCTTATCTGTATATATACCGCTCTGCGGACCAGTCAATGCCACCGCCGGTATCTTTAGTCTATGCAAGGCCATCGTCAGAAGAGAAGAAGAGGCCTGTTCCCCCGTGGCCATAAGCATATCCATCTCCCTTGGACTAGGAGAAGGGTTTATGGTATGGGCCAGCTCGACAAGCTCATCCGTTGTGTCACCCAAGGCAGAGACCACCACTACAAGAGAATATCCCTTTTTATAATAACTGGCTATACGCCTGGCCACATTACGAATCCTATCGACATTGGCAACAGAACTACCACCAAATTTCTGGACGACCAATCCCTTCCTCGCCATATATTAACCCTCCTAATGAAAAGACATACCACCATATACCATAAAGGATTATATAGAGATAACCGCAAAAGGGCAACAATTTTAACCCAAATTATCCTGGATTATGTATTTTAGATAACTCAAAAGTCAAATCTCAAAAGTCAAATCCACAACATAAAACTTAAGAATGAAGCATGGAGAATGAAGGATAAAACCACCATTTCGCATTGTTTCTTTAAACCAAAAATCCACTGCCTCCATTCTCCCTTCCCCGTTCTCCCTCCTCAATAATCAAGCATGAAGAATGGAGCATGGAGAATGAAGGAAATTTTTATTAAGGAAGAAAAATATCCCAGTAAATAAGAGTCCTTCGTGCTTCATTCTTCCTTCTGCATCCTTGATAAAAGATAAAAAGGGAGGCAGTATCACTGCCTCCCTTCGTCTCCACTGAAGAGGAAACTTTTCAGTATTAATACATATCACCGTAACCGCCAGGCATACCACCTGGAGCTGGGGCCTTCTCTTTCTCAGGCTTTTCAACCACCATAGCCTCGGTGGTAAGCATCAGACTGGCAATGCTGGATGCATTCTGAAGCGCAGAACGAGTCACCTTTGCAGGATCGATTACACCGGCCTCGAACATATCCACGAATTCCTCTGTGGCAACATTGAAGCCTTCAGAGGCCTTCTTTGACTCTTTTACCTTCTGGACTATGACAGAGGCCTCAAGCCCTGCGTTGGTAAGGAGCTGCCTGAGAGGAAACTCTATCGCTCTCTTTACAATCTCAACGCCCGTCTTTATGTCGCCCTCTACCTTCAGGTTGTCCAGAACCTTCTGGCACCTTATCAAGGCAACACCTCCACCAGGGACAATGCCCTCCTCCACGGCAGCACGAGTTGCATGCAAGGCATCCTCAACACGGGCCTTCTTCTCTTTCATCTCCGTCTCAGTAGCTGCACCTACATTTATAACCGCAACACCACCGGCAAGCTTTGCAAGCCTCTCCTGGAGCTTCTCCCTATCATAGTCTGAATCGGTCTCCTCTATCTGCTTCTTAATCTGGTTTATCCTGGCCTTGATGTCATCTGCTTTGCCCGCACCCTCGACGATTGTGGTCTCTTCCTTGGTAATCCTTACCCTCTTGGCACGGCCAAGATCCGTTATATCCACATTTTCAAGCTTTATCCCCAGGTCTTCGGTTATTGCCCTGCCGCCGGTCAGGATAGCTATATCCTGAAGCATTGCCTTCCGTCTGTCTCCGTAGCCAGGAGCCTTTACTGCACAGCACTGGAACGTACCGCGCAGTTTGTTGACAACCAGAGTAGCCAGGGCCTCTCCCTCAACATCCTCGGCAACTATCAAAAGCGGCTTGCCAGACCTTGCTACCTTTTCAAGCAAAGGAAGCAGATCCTTTAGATTGGATATCTTTTTTTCATGGATAAGGATATACGGATCATCGAGGACACATTCCATTCTCTCGGCATCCGTCACAAAATAGGGAGAAAGGTATCCCTGATCAAACTGCATACCTTCAACCACATCCAGGGTAGTTGCCATAGACTTTGCCTCTTCCACAGTGATAACGCCATCCTTACCGACCTTCTCCATAGCATCGGCAATCAAAGAACCAATATTGCTATCGCTGTTAGCGGCAATGGTTGCAACCTGGGCAACCTCAGTCTTATCCTTAACAGGCTTGGATATCTTCTTAATCTCATCGACGATGGCCTCGACAGCCATATCTATACCCTTCTTTATCTCCATTGGATTTGCCCCTGCCGTAACGTTTTTAAGCCCTTCCCTATAGATGGCCTCGGCAAGGACAGTCGCGGTAGTCGTACCATCACCAGCGATGTCAGAGGTCTTCTCTGCTACCTCTTTTACCATCTGGGCCCCAAGGTTCTCAAAAGGATCCTCCAGTTCGATCTCCTTTGCCACGGTAACGCCATCCTTGGTAACTGTTGGAGAACCAAACTTCTTATCGATTACAACATTCCTTCCCTTAGGACCAAGTGTAACCTTTACCGCAGCGGCGAGTTTCTCAACACCCGACAATATAGTTCTTCTTGCATCTTCATTAAATTTCAGTTCCTTTGCCATATCCACACCTCCTTGGTTGATTAGTCCTCAACGATAGCCAAGACATCATCTTCTCTCAGGATCAAGTACTCATCGCCATCTTTGGACCTGACCTCTGTCCCAGCGTACTTGCTAAAGACCACAATGTCACCTTCCTTTACCTCTAACGGCTTGACCTCTCCATTATCGAGCAGTTTGCCCTTGCCAACCGCTATTACCTTACCCTGTTGAGGCCTCTCCTTCGCAGTGTCTGGCAAGACTATACCACCCTTTGTCTTTTCCTCGGCCTCGAGGACCTCCACCAGAATCCTGTCACCTAAGGGTCTGAACTTCATATAACCACCTCCTTGTTTTTAACTAACTGATAACCCTTCCTATCCTCGATTTCCCCTACGAAACAGCTGCCACCCAATATCACACGAATTTATCACTCAAGCCTTTTGTTTGCTAATTTTATAAAAAGCGAAAATAAAAGTCAAGTATTTTTGCAAAAAAGAGAGACAACTGCTAAAAATAAGAAAAGGCCACTAGGATAGGCGCAAGTAGATGCCCTTCTGATACTTAGAGCTGTATTCAAAGACAGGGTAATCCCTGAAAAAGTCCTTTATCTCTTCAAAGCTAATATCCTTAGCCGGATGAGAGCTGCCATAAATCCTCTGATGAACCTCATCTATGACACGAAAACCCTCCTCACTAAAGTCAACTACGGCCAGAATGGCCCCTGGGGCAAGTATGCGCCTTATCTCAGCTAATACACTATAGGTGTTATCGATATGGTGCCAGGCATTAAAGGAGAGAACGCAATTAATCGAAGCATCTGGTAGCGGAAGGGTCTTGGCCTGACTACAGACAAACCTCACCCTATCCGGCCTGCCATAGGCCTCCAGAAACACGCGGGCAAAGGCAATCGCCTCCCTATTGATATCAACCGCAATGACTTCCTCGCTTATACGCGATAATAGTGCGGTAAAATATCCCTTTCCTGACCCCAGCTCGAGTATAGGAGATGGAACTATCTCAAGCCATTCGAGAAATCGCTGCCTCTCAAAGAAGATATCATAGCCATATTCCCTATAAAATGCATCCCTTTCCTGAAAATATCGCATCACTGCATCTCTAGAGAACAATTTCTCCTCCACAACCCACTACCTCGCATCTTCCTTTAAATGCCGACATAATCCCGCATACAGCAGCCGGCCTCGTACAATGCATCGGATAAACAGAGTCGACTCCCATCTCATTCATATGCCTGCCCACCTCAAGGCCCTCCTCAAAAGATCTTATGTGCAGCCCACCGATAACTGCCTTTACTCTATCTATACCCGTAACCATTCTGACGTGATAAATAATATTCAATACACCTCTATGAGAACACCCGCTTATAACAATCAGGCCCTCTTTATCCTCAAGACAAAGGTATACCTCATCCTCAAACTCATCTCTTTTGCCATCCTCATTGAGAAGATGCGATTTCAAGGAAAGAGGATAACCGTAGTCCGGGGCTGAAGGAATAACCCAAATCCCAGGACCCACTCTCCTTTCTCTAAAAGATAAGTCCAAGGTAAATACATCACAAAGGCGGTTCTCTAATTCTACAGGCAGCCCTATATAATAGTCAGGGCCTTTAGCGTCCCTATACTTTGGACGACTTATCCTACTGCTGGCGTAGAGAAAGGTTCTCTTCCCCAGAGATCCAACTAACCCCAGAAGCCCACCCGTGTGGTCATAATGGCTATGGGAAAGGACAACAAAATCAACAGACCCGACATCCTCCAGACCAATGACAGCTGCATTCTTCAGGAAGGCATCTCTGCTCTGACCCAGGTCAAACAAAAATCTCCTGCCCTCATATTCACCATACAGACTCAATCCATGCTCGGCAACGAGGCCTTTAGAAAATACGGTATTATCTACCAATACAACCAGGCGCATAAACTCTACCCGGATTATCAGGGACCTATTACACGAGTTGATAGGCCTTCAATACCTTCTTCAACTTCTCCTGATTCTCCTTGGACATCTCATAGAGAGGCAGTCTCAGTTCCGGAGAAATCATTCCCATCATCCCCATTGCCGTCTTAACCGGAATTGGATTGGTCTCTATAAACATCGCCTTTACCAATGGCATCAGATCAAAATAGATATCCCTGGCCCTTTCAATTTCTTTATTATTCCAGGCACTTATCATCTCTCTGACCTTATCAGGCATTATATTTGCCACGACCGAGATAACCCCTTCACCTCCGATAGAAAGCACAGGCAAAGTCAGGGCATCGTCTCCGGATAGGAGCACAAGATTATCTCTGCATCGCCTCTTTATCTCTGCCATCTGGGAGAGGTTACCGCTGGCCTCCTTTATCGCCACAATATTCTTTATCTTAGCAAGCCTCTCTATCGTATCCACAGACATATTAATACCCGTCCTGGAAGGAATATTATAGAGGATTATCGGTATATCCACGGCCTCGGCAATCGTCTTGAAGTGTTGATAGAGCCCCTCCTGAGTAGGTTTATTATAATACGGGCAGACCTGGAGTGAACCATCCGCACCCGCCTTCTTGGCGTGCTTGGTGAGTTCTATTGCCTCCTTGGTGTTATTCGCCCCTGTCCCGGCAATCACCGAAACCCTGCCTGCTGCAGCACTGACCACTGCCTCTATTACATCCTCATGCTCCTCCATAGAGAGAGTTGCTGACTCTCCAGTCGTGCCGCAGGGCAATATAGCATCCGTTCCGGCCTTTACGTGAAAATCAACCAACCTTTGAAGGGCTTTATAATCCACCTTCCCCCTTTTAAATGGCGTAACCAACGCAACTATAGAACCTCTAAACATCTTCCATCCTCCCTTATTCTCAAACTATATCAGTATATCCCCTAAATATCTCATAGACCTGGCCCTCCAGAAAGACCTGCCAGACCTCTCCTGTTTCATTAAAATAAACATCCACTCCAAGGACCTCACCACCCTGAGTCTTTACATTTACCCTGGTATCTTCCTTTATCCCCTGGGCGAGGAGCGAAAGAATCGCAGCCGCCACTGAACCAGTTCCACAGGCCAGGGTCTCATTTTCCACACCCCGTTCATAGGTGCGAATACGGATATTATTGGCATCGAGTATCTTTACAAAATCGACATTCGTCCCCCTAGGGCTAAAATAAGAATGGTAGCGTATCTCCCTGCCCTGCGAAGGCACATCTATCTTATCTATATCCTCGACAAAGACTATCGTATGGGGGACACCCGTATCTATATAATCCGCAACAACACCGCCAAAAGAACAGTCCAGGGGAATATCCTTGGCCAGATCCTTGGGCCTGGTAAGCCTCACCCTTGCACGCTGAGTATCGCGAAAATACTGGCCCATCACATCGCCTGCAAGGGTCTCCAAGACTATCTCCTCCAAGCCAAGCCTCTCAGCAGAATACCGTATGGCACATCGAGAGCCATTGCCGCACATCTCTGCTTCACTGCCGTCGGAATTAAATATACGCATCCGCACTCGATTGGGTTCAGCAGGATTAATCCCAAAATAAAGGACAAGGACACCGTCGGCACCTATACCATACTTGGACCGACACAACACCTCGACCATCTCTGGCCACTGGACCTCATCTACTGCAATCTGCTCCCTATCGAGGATAACAAAGTCATTCCCCGAGGCCACGGATTTGACAAACTCCATATTCCCTCCTTAACAAGACCACTCTTATTTTAAATACCAAAATATGTCTCGTCAATAATATATAAGCAACAAGGCTATTAAATAAGAACTTATTCTATGACAGGAAATTTTCTATAGATAGACTTAGAACCTACACTCCGAGCCGGCTCTTTAAGCGTGCGACAAGTCCTAGAAGGCCACTATCAACATACGCGCTACTTTACCAACACCTTTATCTTGCCTTCCTGGCCATCGAAGTCCTCAAGGGCTATGCCTACTACCTGTGTCGCTAGTTTTATCTTATCAGGATCGCCCTTCATCGCATAGCCAGGCCTGGACGAGGTCACCAGGATATCCCCCCTGGATATAGGACCTGCCTCTCCCACTACCTTGCAGGACACCCTTCCCTTCAGGGCAATGGGTTTAGAGCTCCCATCTTCCTGTGCCGCTATAACTATCCCAGGCGACTCTGAGACAATCCCTGCCACAAGCATAGAATAGGCCTCATCGCTCTTTATCAGCCTGTCTCCATCTTTGCCCACTACCACGACATCTCCTGCCTCCACACCCTTCTCAACAGGATAATATTCGGCAATATCAGCACCTTCGATATTGGAGACCGACAGGGTTTGGGTGATTTCGGCATTACCGTGGACAGTAAATTGCCTGTTACCAACATCCTCTGTGCCAACACTAAGATTTCCATTTACTACCACACCACTTGTTCCCCCAGGTTCTTCAGCTCCAATAGTAACACTGCCACTTACAAATAAATTATGAGGGTTTTCGCTATCTCCAATCGAAACCTCCCCCTGCACCGCAAGACTACCTGTGCCCATATCATTGTTTCCAATTATTACATCACCTGTAACAGTCAAACCCCTATCTCTACTAGTATCCGCATTACCTATTAGGACGTCGTTATTTATAACAAAATTTCTATGCTCATCATCAGCATCCGAACCCAATATAATTGTACCATCTGTCTGGAGTCTTAAACTAGCAATACAATTATCTCCCGTATCGCAGGTCGTAAGAATAATTCCCTCATCCCCACCACTTTTCCCTTGGACCACAAGAGCTCCATTGTTATCCCTTTCATTTACGTACACTGAACCACTATAATTCCCAGTTGACAAAAAAAGATACGCATTATTACCCTCACCGATCGACCCTAACGCCACAGCCGGTTTATTCGGTTGCCAGTTCGTATCATTTCCATGAAAGATCGCAATTCCATCTACAGTCTGTCCTGAAATAGTAAAACCTCCCAAAAGGGTATCTATCTGACCCTCTGTCCCCCACATACTGACCAGAAGAAATGCCTGATTTGTTACTATCTGGGCCAGGCCATTACTAACATTAAAAAACGCCCCTATATAATCCCTAAAACTATGATCATCATTAATGGTTCCTGCTGCAAACCCTGCCGTAGAAGGAAGATCCTCAACAACACTGGGAACATATCCAGCAACAAATCTCGCTAACCCTGCATCCGCAGAATCATTATTTCCACCTATAATATCTATGGCAAACTCAGGGTAGGTATTTATCCCCAAGCCTTGTTGTAAAAAGTCTGTAAATTCCCCACTTGCACTGTCATAGTTACCTATAACTATCTGGTTCCCAAGCATTAATCCGACATTATCCCCATCCCAATCTATATCTTCACTACGCATATATCCTTCACCAATCGCTATATGCCTTGCCCGCAGTTCCGAATCAACCATTAAATCTATATCTTTATACCCACCTTCTGTCCCCCAATCTATAATCCTTCCATCCATATAGGTATGGCCAATAGCAGCATGCTCTGCCCTTAGTTCGGAATAGACATTCAGGTTTTCATACTCCCCATAAGGCGATGGATAGAAGACCTTTATCGCCTTCTCCTGGGCACTTAAGGAAGCCATTGATAGATAAAAGAAAGATAGAATCGAAAAAAAGGAGACTAAAAACAGCCTATTCGCTCTCATTCCCCCTCCTTTGCCAGTGACCCCAAAAATCAAAAACATCCCTTTCTATTTTTCTGCCTATAAATGATACAGTCCTCGACTCAATCTAATTATAGCACAGAATCTCTACTCAATAATGGAGATTTATACTACTGCCCCCTAATTCGCATTATTTATTCACAAATGCAGCAATATCCCTCCTAGGAACCGTATCCTCTATCAACTTCACTGAAATGACCTTTGATATGCCGCTGGCAGGCATAGTCACACCGTATATTACATCCGCACTTGCTATGGTCTTTTTGTTGTGGCTGATGACTAGAAACTGGCTTCGCTTGGAGAACTCTTTAAGGAGGCGGATAAATCTATCGACATTGGATTCGTCCAGGGCCGCATCAACTTCGTCAAGTATACAAAACGGAGATGGTTTTACCTTAAAAATAGCAAAGATAAGGGCAATAGCCGCCAGGGACTTTTCTCCACCTGACAGCAGGGAGATATTCCGAAGCTGTTTACCAGGCGGTCTGGCAGTTATCTCTATGCCGGATTCCAGTACATCCTCTGGATTCATAAGGGAGATATTGGCGCTTCCTCCACCGAAAAGCATACGAAAGAATCGTTTGAATTCATCTTTTATCTTTTCAAAGGTATCCAGGAAGAGCTCTTCGCTGGTCTTATTGAGTTTGTTTATCGTATCCTTGAGGGTCTGTTTGGCCTTTATAAGGTCCTCTTGCTGGGATGTGAGGAATTCATATCTTTGCTTTAGCTCCTCGTATTCTTCTATCGCAACTGTACTGACTGCCCCCATCCGCCTTATCCTGTCTTTTAACTGAGCTATTTCTTGCTCAAGGGCATAAAGGTCGATATCTATAGGCAGTATAACCCGCTCCTTTTCTTCCTCTATATTCACCCCGTAGAGTTCTGCCAGGTGGGAACGAATGGATCCGAATCTAAAAACTATCTCCTGGATCTTTATCTCAAGGTCATAGGCCTTTGAACGCAGGTCATCGAGCTGTTCCATTGACGCCCCCCGCCTGCCCTCTATTGCCTCAACTGCCTCTCTCAAAGAGGCATACTCCTCCCTGAATAGGTCGCGCCTCTCCCTCAATCCCTCTATATCATCTTGCCACCTCTTGCTTTTCTGCTCCAACTCCTCTATCTCTTTCTCCAGTCTATTTATACTTTCCTCTATCTGGGATTGAAGGCCATCCCGTTCTTCAATAACGTACCTATCCTGGAGCAAAGATTCTTTCAGATTGGCAAGGTTATCTGATACATTTGCCAGGTTGGCATTCAGGATATCTCTTTCTGCCCTTGCCTTTGATAGGTCTTGCTCGAGTGAAAGGCGCCTATTTCTCATCTCATCAATCTCTGATTCCAAAGAAACTATCTTCTCCTGGAGAGATGATATATCTGACTCCAGTTCGGCTACTCTTTCCTTCGATTTCTCAAGGTCATTATTCTTCTCCTCAGCATCCCTTCTCAGAAGCTCGAGTTCCTCTTTTATCAGGACAAGTTCCCGATTATGCTCCTCAATACGGCCCTGATAATCCTGAATCAACCTCTCTATATTAGCGATATCTGCCTGATAAGATGATATACGGGCCTCTATTTCCCTTTTGTTCGCGTAGGCATTATCCACGGCCCTGTCAGAGTCCTCCACTGCCCGCAGGCAGTCATTTAGATCCGAATTCAGTGAGGATATACGGTTCTCCAGGTCTGACAGGTTCCTGGGGAGGATCTTTGCATCGCAACTCACATGTATCCAGTCCCCATTCTCTTCAATAATGCCCATGACCCGCGCAACAATACTGCCTATCTCAAAATCGGCCCTCTTTATCCAGACATCTATCTCCATACTCTGGGGTAGAGATATATACCTGGCCTCTAGGTGGGACAGTATCTCTCTCTGCGCCTCAAGGGCCGCAAGTTCGGACTTTAACGACTCTAGCTGTTGACGCAGATCCATAGATCTCTCTTTCGCCTTTCTTATCTCCTCCTCTGCCAGCAGGAGCTCGCCTTCCCTGATCCGCGATATCTCTTGGTTTAGTTTATCTATCTGAGCGTGGCAGGAGGAAATCCTTCCCCTGGCCTCTTCGATAGAGGTATTTATCCTCTTCTCATCCCCTGACAACCTCAGGATATGAGACTCAAGGGCCTTTAACTCTACCAAGAGGTCCTGTTGGCGGTTCCTTTCCTGGGCAAGGGCCCTGTTCATCTCAAATAGGTCCTTGCGGGCCGACTCTACTTGCCTTTCTCTTGCCTCTAGAGACATACCGAAATCTTCCAATTCCCTCTCTCTAGCCTCGATAGATGAAGTTATCCCCTCTATCTTATCCTTTATCTCCTGGGCCTCTTTCTCCAGAAACTCTATGCGGGCCTGACGTTCACCCAGACGACCCAGCAATTCCTGGCGTTCCCTGGAGAATAGCTCCTTCTGGGTCTTTAATTCTGAAATTCTGTCCCTATTCATTGATATCTTTGTCAGTGCC
>JALVWL010000088.1 GCA_027034965.1 Candidatus Omnitrophota bacterium | reverse complement strand
TACTGTAAGATATTTATAATCTTCATATAGCTCTTCATAATAACGTTGTAAGTATTCCTCTCCATCATCTACTTTCCTCGCCCATAACAATAATGCAGCTGCCTTAAGCTGTCTTTCATCATCATCATCTTTCCTTATCCTCAACTTCGCTTTGGCTCTGCCAAGTATACTTCCAGGACCCCTCTTATCCCACTCAGGCCCCCTACTGCCTCCCTTACCCTCTGTGCTAATGAATTTCATAAGTTTCTTATCTTTTCGGACTTTATCCATCAACCACTTAATAATAGCCCCCGGGATATTAAGTATCGGTGTGCCACCAAACTCTGGGTCCTTATTTCCAGGCACGGGCACTCTCAAAATCACCCCCCCTGCTATCCCCTTCTCATCCATATAACTGCGCATGTATTTCAGCAGGTATTCCCTCTTCCAGAAGGCCTCATTCCTGCCCGTGCTGAATTTCTGCATCAGCATTCCTTCATATCCCATCTCTTTTGCCATCTGCCTCAATGACTTGCCCAATAGAAAGGCATTAAACGTCTGGCGGGCATCTGCAAATACTTCGCTGTTATTTACCTCTTCTGTCAGTATGCTTGAGAGCCTCCTCTCAAATGCCTTGCTTACCTTATTATCTATCCCCTTCACCTCTACCCTTACCTTCAATTTCGTCTCATCTATTGCCACTCCGTCTTCTCCCCGCACCAGCTTTACTTCTCCCGGCTCTATCCAACATCGAAATGCAACATCTCCTTCCTCAAATATCGCATCTGCCATGTCCATTAACTGCGGATCACTTGAGATTATCTCCTTTGCCCTCTCTTTCAGCCGGACATCTGTCTCAAGCATTGACCTGCCTAATGCAGTATTCCAGAGCTCATAGGATAGAACTTCTCCATCTGAAAGATCGGCGGACAGGTTTACCCACAGCTCCTCCTTGGGTGTATTAAAGCTATCCAGTGCCATCTGAATAAGCTCATCGCGCTCATTCTTGGAAGGCTCCCCTGCAAAGTAGAACTCTAAATCACCTTCGCTGGACAAAGATACGCCAAGGGGCATAACCATCTGGCCACTTCTAATAATCACTGATCCTGCATAACTGACTTGATTAAAGATAAAAAGAACAACTAATACAATACTTAATAGCCTCCTCATCTTGAACCTCCCTATCATTTAAAAACAATAAATGCTTGTTTAAAAATACTTTATTAAAATAAGGCTAAACCTCTACGTAGTCAAGAAAATTTTTTCCAAGGCTAGTACCAGATAAAAAAAAGAAAAAAACATAGGAACTAATTAGTTTCTAAAGAAATCGAGACCAATTAGCACATAGAAGGGAGGCTAGGAACTCTTGTGCATCAAAACATATACAGCTGGGATTATCACAAGCGAAACGATAAAGGAAAGGGAAAGTCCACTAACAGTGGTCACACCGAATGCACGCCACATCTCTGCTCCCTGGGCCCTGAACATAGTCAAGGGCAACAATCCAAAGAC
Source organism: Candidatus Omnitrophota bacterium (assembly GCA_027034965.1). Classification (GTDB taxonomy): domain Bacteria; phylum Omnitrophota; class Gorgyraeia; order S143-82; family S143-82; genus S143-82. The sequence goes on along the minus strand of JALVWL010000088.1, from coordinate 11,479 downwards.
AGTAGTCAAGGAGGTCATAACTATGGGCCTGAGTCTTGCCCTGGCTGACTGCCTAACTGCATCAACAGGCGAAAGGCCCCTACGGGACAACTGATTCGCATAGTCTACCAAGACAATGGCATTGTTAACCACCACCCCCATAATCATAATAAGGCCCATAAATGACATAACGCTTAACGGCGTGCGGGTCAACAGAAGCCCAATTATAACCCCCACAAAGGCAAAGGGAACAGAGAAGAAGATTATAAACGGCAACTTGAAGGATTCAAACTGAGCGGCCATCACCATATACACCAGGACAATCCCTACGATAAGAAGTTGTCTCATACTGGAAAAGGCCTTTTTCTGTTCCTCTACCTCCCCTCCCAGGTTTATGCTTACGCCAGGCGGCAGATCAATAGAGTTAAGGACCTTTAAGATGTCTCGCTTAACCTCTCCCATAGACCTGCCAAAGGTATTGCACCCTACAGAGACCATCCGCTGCCTGTTTTTTCTATTTATCTCAACTGGACCAGGCTGGAAGCTTATCTGCGCAATATCCTTGAGCAAGACAGGTCTGCCATTCAAAGACGCTATTGGCATATCCCCAATAAAATTCAGGTCGTTCTTTTCCTCATTCCGAAGTCGCAAAAAGATATCAAAATCATCCCCTGCATCCCTGAATTTCGATGCAGCCAGTCCATAGTAACCCGACCTGAGGATACTGGCCAGAGATCCGCTGTCAAGACCTAGACGGGCCATCTTCTCCCTATCAGGGATGATGATAAGCTCTTCTCTTGGTCTCTTCTGGCTTATGCTTACATCCACAGCACCCCTTATATCCTCTATCTTCTCCTTCAACCTCATAGCGATACCGTATATATCCTCCAGCCTTCTACCCATTATCTCTACCTCTATCTGATGCCCGCTACCCATCACCATCTGACGAGTCGGAGTGGTGGCAATAACCGATAGTTTCTCTATCCCAGGGATCCGTGCCAGGTCCTGGCGAAGCACCTGGGCTATCTCTTCAGCAGAGCGCCTGCGGTCCTCTTTATCGATGAGTTTGATGCTTACCTCACCTATGTTAGGTCCTTGATCAAACCCCAGGGCGACACCTATACCGCGTTTGGTCTCGCCTATAAAAGAATAATAGGTCCTGGCCTCAGGAACCAATCTTTCAACCCTGTGCATTATTTGTTTTGTAATCTTCTCAGTCTCCTCTAATCTGCTAGATTCGGGTAGAGAATAGTTAATGCGGATATCCCCTGTATCGACCACAGGGAACAATTCAGTACCAATAAACCTCACCAAAAAGAGGGATAACAGAAATACCAATCCCATAAGAGACAGGAGCTTAACAGGCCTGTTCAAGGAATACTCCAGAAGGGGATAATATAGTCTCTTTATAAGATCCATTACCCTATCGCCAATGCGGGCAAATAACGAAGACTCCTTTTTTCTGCCCAACATATGTGCCGCCAGGCTGGGCGTCAATGTCACGGATACGATAAGAGAGGCAAATAGTGTCATAGAAACGATACTGCCCAGTTGATGAAAGATAATCCCTGTAATTCCCGTTACGAATATGAGAGGGAAGAACACTGACACCGTCGTCAGTGTAGAGGCCAGAATTGCACCAAATACCTCATTGACGCCCTTAATCGCGGCCTCAGCTGCTGTCAGGCCTTCTATTTCCATATGCCGAACCGTATTTTCCAGGACAACGATCGCATTGTCAACCACCATACCAATGGCGATAGCCAGACTCATCATAGAAATCACATTTATGGTAAAACCATTTAAGTACAAAAATATGAAGGTAAGGATCAGACTAAATGGAATAGAAAGGGCAATGATAAAACTGCTGGTCTTTCTTTTCAAGAAGAAGAGAACCACGAGTATAACCAATATGGCAGAGGCCTTAAGTGTATTAGTCAGATTTCGGATTGCATTTAATATAAACTCTGAATTGTCCATTGCAATACTTATCTCCACATCCGATGGAAGATCTCCTCTGATACTATCTATAAAATCTCGAATACGACCACAGACCTTTACTGTATTTGCGCCTGTCTGCTTCTGAATCATAAGCACAACAGCCGGCCGGCCATTAGCCCACCCTTTCATAATCGGCTCCTCAAAATCGTCAGAGACAGTGGCAATATCCCTCAAGTAGAGCGGTCTATCAGAGCTATAGCCTATAATCAGGTCCTTTATCTCCTCAGCATCCCTAAACCTGCCCCGCAGTTTGAGGAAATATTTTCGACGCCCCAGCTTAATATCACCCAAGGGAAGGTCTATATTCTCCTCTTCAAGGCGCCTGGCAACCTCTAATGGAGAGACCCCATAGGCAGCCATCTTCTGCCAATCAAATTCAACCCTTATCTGACGCACGAGCCCCCCATACATAATAACCGTTCCCACACCCTTTATCTGCTTTATGCGGTCGGATATCTGCTTATCAACCAGGCGATATAGCTCCTTCCAGGAACTATCCGCACTTACCGTAAGAAACATAACCGGCGCCGTTGCCGAAGAAAACCTGAATATTATCGGAGCCTCGGCATCAGGTGCATCCTCCTTAATATAGGAAACGGCCATATCTAGCTTGTCCCGAATATCGTTTACCTTTTCATCTATGTCAACACCCCATTCAAAGTGACAGACAACCAGAGACAGGTTATCCTTGGAAAGAGAGGTAACATAGTCCAGACCCTCTACCGTGCTGAGCCAATCCTCAAGGTGTTTGGTAACATCATTTTCAACATCCTCGGCAGAGGCCCCGGGATAGGGTACAAGCACTGAGACGGCCGGCGGCTCCATCTCAGGCAAGAAATCCGTAGAAAGCCTAGGGATAGAGATCAGCCCGAAGAGAAAAATCCCCAGAAAGAACATCAAGATTAGTATAGGACGGCGAACCGCCAATTCCGTTATTCCCATTAAGCCATTCTCCTAATTAATAATTAATCCAGATAGCTAATCCTGGTCTCTACCTCATCACCTTCCTTTACCTTTCCCTGTCCACTGACAGCCACAAGTTCACCCTTATCCAGGCCTGATAAAATCTCTTGGAAATCCCCACTCAACCCACCAATCTTTAAGATCCTCTTCTCAACCCTACCATTATTCACCACAAAGGCATAATCCACATTTGTACCCGCTGGCCTAATAATCGCCTCCCTTGGAATGGCAAGTGCCTTATGTCTGCCAATGATAATCTCGGCCTTTGCAAACATCCCAGGTAAAAGGTCACCGGCCCCATCGCCTATAAAGATTCTGACCCTTGCGTTGTGAAATCTTGGATCAATGCGTCTGGAGACCACAGCCACCTTTGCCGAAAGCGGATTACTCCGTCCTGGGATATATACCAGGACTTCATCCCCCTCTTTTACGCGTTGGAGATCGCCTTCACTGACATAAACCGTCAACTCCATACCCCCTTGCGAACCAATATAGGCCACTGGAGTAGAGGGCGAGACATACTCTCCCACATCGAGTGGCAGCTCCAATACAACACCATCTATATCCGAGGTTACAAGCAAAGGCTGATACTTAAATCCAGTTACATCCCTATCTAGTTCTGCGATTATATCTCCCTTTTTGACTACCTGACCTTCTTTAACCACATACCTTATCAACTTTCCTGGGGCCTTGGGAAGACAGGCCACCTGACTCCTGGCCTTCAGACTCCCTGAAACCTTTATCTTATCCACGAACACCATCTCCCTGACCGGACACACATCCAATACAACCATCTTTTGAGTTCCAACTAGCTCCTTATTCGACCTACACCCGTATAAGGTCAATCCTATTGTAATTAACAACAAAAAAGGAAAAAGACTTGTTCTGCCTCTAGACGGAAACATATCTACTCCCCTTGTTTTACATCCATACCGATAATCCTCTCTATCCTGAATAATGCTCCATAATAGTCCTGAAGAGATGAAAGGTAATTGACCTCTGCATTAAATCTAACCGCACGGGCATCAAGGAGATCTATATAAGAGGCAAGACCACTCTTATACCTATCAAAGACAATATCATAGAGTCGCTTGGCCCTCTCGAGCCCCTTTTTAGATGCCCTTACCTCCCTGGCGTATGCAAGGCAATCCGTATAGGCACTTACTAGATCCGATTCAAGCTGCCTGCGATATTCGTTATACTCATCCTCCCTGGCAGCCAACTCTACTTCAGCCTTATGCAGATCAGCAAACCGCCTACCACCCTCAAATATAGGAAGACTAATATTTACCCTGAACACAGAATAATGGTCGTATTCTTGGCGTGATGTGGCGAATGGCATTAGTTTGTCTGCTTCATCCCTAAAGGACAAAAAGATCTTTGGCCAGAAACTGAAGGCCGCCTTTTTCTTCTCCATACCGGCTAGAGCCTTATAAAGCCTTTTCCCCCTCAAATGAGGAGAATTAGTGTATAAAAGCCGCTTCAAAGTATCCAAATCGAGATTATATCCAACATAATCAAGGGAATCACTTATTACCAGGGTATCCTCCTTGTCCACACCCAGCACAACCTTAAGATTATTCAACAGATCCGTAAGCATAGCTGTCGCCTTTGTCAATCTATAACTGAGCAGTTGAACCTCCTCTTCTGCCCGCAGCTTATCGTATTCCGAGGCCTGTCCTTTCGCGAATCGCTCCATCACCACCGCCTGATATTCCCTCGCCAGAGCGAGATTGACCTTAATCGCATTTATATACTTCCTCGTTACCACTGCATTCAATAAAAGTCTCCTGGCGCGGAAGACTAACTCCTGAAAAAGGGAATCGTATGAGGCCTCCTTGGAGGCATAGGCAATCTTTGCCTGTTTGTAGCCTACAAAATCTTTCGCTGAAAAAAGCAATTGAGAGACCTCAATATAATAGCCATCATTATCCGAAAAAGATTTCATCGGATAATTATGCGATCTCTCATAAAATGCGCCAACAGAAATAGAAGGCAAAAAGACCGAGCCAGCCCTATATACATCTGTTCTGGCAGAGGCCAACCGCTTCCTCATAGCCGACAGAGAAAGATTCTGTTCTCCAACAACCTCAGGAATCTTCTCAAACGAGAGCCTTATCTGCCTCGCATACCCACTGATGCAAGGCCAGAAGAATACAAAAAAGGCTAAAAAGATCAAAAAAACAACAGATCTCCACCTCAACAGGAAAGACCTCTCCATAAGGTATCCCACCCCCTCATTGCCCGCTCAAAGAGCGAAAAACTCATTCCCTGAGAAATCCATAGATGAATAAGGCCATTGGCAAACGCAAGGAACATATTTATTACCTCCACCGGCTCTATATCCGCCCTGATGGCCCCTTCCCTTTGCGCCTGTGACACAATATCAATAACAACAGGCAGCCTAGCATAGTAGCGTGAAAAATAATCCTCCAGTATATGATGTCTAAGAGAGGCCTCAGCATCCATAATAAGAGAGAGCAAATAGGGCCTTCCCTCAAAGAATCGCACATATTCAGAAAACCCCATTCTGAGCCGTTGATGTGGAGGAGAATCATTATTTATAACAACATCTATTTTCTTCTGCAGTTCACTCCACTCTCCTAGTATAAGGGAAAGGAAAAGATCCTCTTTACTCTTAAAATACAGATACATCGTCCCCTTACCAAGACCAGCTGTCGACATTATCTCATCAATCGTCGTATTCGAATATCCTCTTTGCAAAAACAATTCCCTTGCCGCTACTAATATCATCGTCCTGGTATCCATCTATCCCTCCATATCCATAGCAAATATGACTGACCAGTCAGTCATGCCATATTATAACAAAAACTCATTGCAATACAATAAAAAATAACATCCCTATCCAAGTGAAACGGATTTTTCCTGAAAGAATTAGTATCACAAAATGAAACAAATTTTTCCTGAAAGATTTTGTTTCACAAAATGAAACAAATTTTACTATAGTGAACTTGAAAATTAGGGGGTTGCGGCCTTTTTTAGGCCCTCACGTACGGACACAACATCCTTATAGCCCAGGGCCTTCAGAGGAGAGATATCGTAGACTCGGCGCTTACGCATAAAACGAACCACCCTACTAAGTCCGGGTATCCATAGCAAGGCCTTTGAAATAAACTCAGGTATTTCCTTTAGCGGCTTGCCAGTCCACTCTATTGATAAGATATTAAATATCTCCCTGGCCGTTAATATCTCTTTATCTGCTACAATAAAGGCACGGCCCAGCATATCCTTATTCCATAGCGCCATCTCCATAACCGAAACAAGATTATCTATCCCGCAGAGATGCCACAGATTATCTGCCTTACCAAATAACCAGAAAAGCCCTCGCTGCATTAATCCCTTGATTGTAGGTAACATATGGGGTTCTCCTCTGCCATAGACCATAGCCGGTCGAAGTATAACCACATCAAGTCCTGAGGCAATAAACCCCCAACAAATCTTCTCTGCCCTTAACTTCGATTCACCATAAGGCATTGATGCCTGCAGAGGCATATCGTCCCTTAACGGCAGAGATCTATTCCCTGATAGAACTGCCACCGAACTCAGGTATACAACGCGTCTTACTCCCTTCTTCCAGCAGCTATACAATATTTCCAGCGTAGCTATCTCATTCCCCTTAAATAACATATCCCTATCCCGTCCAACCCAGCCAATGCAGTCCACAACTATATCCTGGCTCTCGAGAAAATCAGATATCTGCCTACGGTTCAAGACATCATATTCGCATATCTCCAGCCCTTCTATCTGCTCCAGATAATCCTTATTACGAGACGATTTCCTAACAGGACACACTATAGACATATCCCGAGAAGATCTCAATAGATAAGAGACAAAATTTCGACCGATAAATCCGGTTGCACCAAATACAACTATCCTATTCACAACAACCTCTTTTGCCTTCTACAAGCAAAGTCAATGTCCATCCCTAGATGAAACCTTATTCTCATCTGGACTTGCACTAGGTGCTATGCCAAGGTAGTTTAAGGTATCCACAGCTATCTTTCTAAATGTAGGCGCGGCAACAACTCCGCCAAAATGCAGGGGCTTTTTGGTCTGGGCAGAGACAACAATAACGACCTCAGGCGAATCGGCCGGCACAAATCCCACAAATGAACTAGTAAAGTATATATTAGAATATCTACCGTCAATTATCCTCTGGGCCGTTCCTGTCTTGCCTGCCACTGCATATCCTTCTATCCTGGCGCGCTTCCCTGTCCCGTTCTCTACAACCCCTTTTAATATCTCCCTCATCCGTTCTGCCGTGCGCGAGGATATGACCCTGTATCTCCTTGCTTTATGCAGGGTCTTAAGGACTACTCCGTGGTTATCTAGTAATACATCACCTACATAGGGCCTTACCCAATAACCACCATTGGCAATAACAGAGACAGCACAGGCAAGCTGAATTGCCGTAACACCTATCTCCTGCCCAATTGGAATTGCCGATATACTTATCTTAGACCAATTCTCCAAAGGCTTTAGGCTACCGGCTATCTCCCCTGGCAAATCTATGCCGGTCTTCTGGGAAAAACCAAACCCCCTTATGCCTTTATACAAGGCCTCTTGCCCCAGCATTTGAGCCACCTTTACCGTACCTATATTGCTGGACTTTTCTATTACCTGCCGAAATGTCAATTCACCGTAAGGATGATAGTCGTGTAGGATATGAGAAACGACCTTATATGCCCCATTTTCACAGAATATCTTTGTATCTTCATTTATCACATCATCCTCCAGGGCAATCGATGCGGTAATTATCTTGAAAACCGAACCAGGTTCATACATATCCGCAATCGCACGGTTCCGCATAGCATCTACATCTGCAGAGCTATAATGATTAAGGTCAAAGCTGGGCCTATTGGCCATTGCCAGTATCTCGCCAGTATAAGGATTCATCACAATAGCCCAGGCCGAAATGGGATGGAACCTCTCAACCATCCAATCAAGGGCATCTTCTGTAATATTCTGTATAACCTCGTCAATGGTAATCCGCAGAGTAGCCCCATCTCTGGGTAACAGATAACTCTCATCGTCAAGCGGTATCTGAATCCTTCGTCCATCCCTGACAAGCCACATCCTACCGTCCTGGCCGCGCAAAAAACGATCATAATAGAGCTCCAGCCCTGCCAGACCCTTTCTATCAATATCCACAAACCCTATAACCTGACTGGCCAAACTTCCATCGGGATAAAACCTGCTATATTCCCTTATCCATCCAAGCCCTTTGATGCCAAGCCTATCCACTGCCTCCTTTTTATCAAGTCTGAGTTTGCGCTTTATCCATACAAAGGCACGATCTTTTTTTAGAAGAGATAATATCTTATCCTCGGATAGAGGAATCAACTTCGCCAGTTCTTGTGCTATCCTGACCTTATCCTTATCAGAAATCTTTCTCGGTTCTGCATAGAGGGAAAAAGATGCCGTATCAAAGGCAAGCACGCGGTTATTTCTGTCTACGATAAGACCTCGCCTGGCAGGAATAGTAATCGAGACATTATGTTGTTTTTTTGCCTGGGCAATAAAGAAATCGTGCCGCAGGACCTGTATATAAACTAGTTTTACAACAACAATACCCAGGAATAGGAACAAGAAAAACCATACGAAATATATCCTTTTGTTCATTATTCTATGACATCAGCCGCTGCCTGAGGCATTCCGAATAAGATTGACCAGATTCCAGGCCTTTTTTCATTATTATGCTCTCTGGGATGGTCTAACCTGACTACCTTGCGAGGAGATGCATAGTCCAGGCAAATACGCCTCTCCAGGAGTCCCTGCTCTACCCTGTCAGGTGAACTCATAGCCAAAAGCCGTGCCATATAGAATTCCTTCCTGCAGAGAAGCCGCTCTTTCAATAGATAGGCACTTCGTATTTTATAAGAGACCTCTATTATCTTCACCTGCAAACCAACATAGCAAAGAGCAAGGACAGAAACGACAACAACCCCAAATATAAATCTCTTCATATCACCCCTTTCTTACAGTCCCAAAATATCCAAATCACTCTTATCGGATCCTATCCAATCTTCATCACTGCCCTTAACTTAGCACTTCGGGCACGTGGATTTAGTTCGATCTCCTCTGGAGTCGGCCTAATAGGCCTTTTAGTCAATAACATATAATTCCCTGAGGCAACCCAGGCACGAAAGGTCTGTTTGACAATCCTATCCTCCAGAGAATGAAAAGATATAACAGCCACACGCGCCCCTTTAGGTAAAAACTCGTATAATTGATTGAGGGCCTCTTCCAATTCAATCAGCTCATGATTAACCACTATCCTTATGGCCTGAAAGACACGGGTAGCAGGATGCAGTCGGGAAGAGGACTTACTATGGGGCACTGAGGCCATTACAATATCCACCAGATCCGTAGTGGTCTCTATAGGCCTGAGTTTCCTCTGCTCTACTATGCGCCTGGCAATCCTACGAGCAAATCTCTCTTCCCCATACCTAAAAAAGACCATAGCCAACTCGTCCTCAGGCAGAGAATTAATAAGGTCCGCGGCCGTAAAGGTCCCCTCTGTATCCATCCTCATATCAAGATAGGAATCAAATCTAAAGCTAAACCCCCGCAATGGATCATCCAGCTGTATAGAAGACAGGCCCAGGTCAAACAAGACCATATCCACACTATCCACACCTGCATCACCTAAAAATTTCTTAAAACGAGAGTAGGGCCCTTGAAACAAACTATACATAGCCCCTTCTACCCCCCCCAGGGCAACATCAGCCAATTCAAGGGCCCTAGAATCATAGTCAATACCGATAAGCCTACCCCCCGGTGTTATGCGCTCAAGGATTGCCCTGGAATGCCCCCCTGCACCAACCGTACAATCCAGGGCAACCTCACCTCTCTTGGGCGAAAGAAGCCCTAAAACCTCCCCCAATAAAACCGGTATATGTGCCTTATCTCCCACCACTGTCATATCCCCTAAAAAAAATCGCATTACGGCTACAAAGATCAAGCAGGATTTATGAGATGCTCAGCAATGTCCTCAAAATCCTCTATGGCAGAATCGTAGAACTCCTTCCACTTCTCATACGCCCATATCTCAATCCTGGAAGAAACCCCGATTACAACTATCTCCCTGTCAATATATGCAAAATCCTTTAAATAGGCCGGTATCAGGACACGGCCCTGTTTGTTCATAGTAATCTCTACTGCGCCTGAAAAATAGACGCGATTAAATCTGCGGGCCTCCTTGCTCGTCAAGGGCAGTGAACGAAAGGCCTCCTCCTGTCTGCGCCACTCCCTGTCAGGAAAAAGGAATAAACACCTATCCAATCCCCTGGTCAGATAAAACGTATTTATCCCGTGGAACAATGCAGTCTCTCTAAACCTGGCAGGCAGGATAAAGCGATTCTTCTCGTCCAGTGTATGGACATATTCGCCATAAAACATTCCACTTTACTCCACTTTATTCCACATTGTTGAGTATAATACCACAAACACTCCCCTGTCAATACAAAAATTGGATATTTCTGGGTGCTGGTAAATGAAAGGATAACTTATAATAAAGGCTTACCTATCAATGAAAAGAAATCAAACATAAAACCCCAAGCCTGCTATTATTGCTGCATTGTCGAGACAGAGACAGATATCTGAAAAGTAAAAGCGGATATCCTGGGCCATCTCCCTGAAAAGGCCTCGCAAGTACTTATTGGCCGAGACCCCCCCACCTACAACTACCTCGGATATCCTATACTTTCTGGCTGCATCAATGGTCTTCTTGACAAGTGTTTCCATTACGATATGTTGATAACTAGCGCATATGTCCTCTACCTTGGCATCATGATTCTTCTGTAAAAAATACAATAGAGAGGTTTTTAATCCGCTAAAGCTAAAATCAAGATCCTCACCATAATAACAGGAAAACTGGTATTTAATCTCACCTTTCGAGGCCAATTTTTCTATGATAGGACCTCCAGGATAGCCTAATCCCAGCATCTTTGCCGCCTTATCTAAGGCCTCACCAGCCGCATCATCGCGCGCCGAGCCTAGACAGATGATATCCTCTTCTCTCCAGGACTTAACCAAAAAGAGCTGCGTGTGACCTCCTGAGACCACCAGGCCAAGAAATGGAAAAGAAGGTGGATTCGGATTGTCAATAAAAGGGGCATAGAGATGGGCGATAAGGTGATTGACTTCAACGAGAGGTTTATCTACGGCCATCGAGATGGCTTGAGCAAATGAGATACCCACTAACAAAGAAGGTATCAAGCCTGGCTCTGTAGTAACGGCTATTTTATCTATCCGAAACAGATCAATATCAGCATTAGAGAGGGCCTCTTCACAAACCGGCAGGATAGATTCAAGATGCCAGCGCGAAGCTATCTCCGGAATTACTCCTCCATAACGACTGTGCAGAGTCGCACTAGATGCAGTCGAGAGCCCCTTTAACCATATCCCATCCTCTACAATTGCAACAGAGGTCTCGTCACAGGAGGTTTCAATTCCCAGGACATACATCTCAACTTAGCCACCAATCCTCGTTGTCAAAGTCATCATAGTAGAA
>JALVWL010000087.1 GCA_027034965.1 Candidatus Omnitrophota bacterium | reverse complement strand
GAGCAACGGGAAGTTCTGGAACAGGTATTGTCATTTATGAGAAAGAAGCGCTATCATTCTCTAATCCCACCCTGTAACAAACTTAGAGAGCAGTATCACTATGCCGAGAACATCAGACGGAAGTTTGAGCGGGAACATGGTGTTAAGTTTAATTACTCGGATTTATACAGGGCTTATAAAGAAAAAGGGATTATTGGCAACGATAATATAGTGAAGCTCCCGATACATGCTTGGAGGGTCAAATATCCTAAAGACTATATTTGGTATGTAGATAAAAACCTTGCCGTTAGAAAATCTTTTAATCGCCCCAAGAGGGTAGTTAAAGACTTGAGAAATATATTTGGAAAAATCATGATGCCTGGATATATAAAGGATGCTTTTTTAATGGTGGGTGATGAAACAGAAGAGATATTTGACTTCTTTGAGCAGGTTCCTATAACTGTAGAAACTGTTGATATTAGCAAAATACAGTATAGGAAAGGTTTTGAGTATATTGTTTTCAACAAAGCCATTGAATTGACTGTGCACTCTATATATTGGGTGGTCGATAAAAACGGTGATTATCATCGTGCTCCATACGACTTTGTCAGGTTCACGGACTATGACTTGCCTGAGAACAAGAAACATTTGGAGACTATGGGCTTCTTGGGTTACTGCAAAGAGCCAGAGAGCGGAAATATAGGAACTATAATTTCCCAAATAGGAAAGGACACTGTTGCGGGCGTGGTTAAGATGACCAAGATAAATGTAGAGGGTGGTGGTATAGTGAATGCTCCACACAAATATGGTATAGGAGATAGTGTAGATGATTTTTCTTTCTTAAGTATAACTGCATATATTTAAAAAGGAGTAATATATGCCTTTTTTGGATGTATCAGAGTTTAAGTTTGAGATAGAAACCTTTGAAGATTTTATGGGTTTTGTTGCTTTTGGTAAAAGTGAATTCACTGTATTCTCAAGTGTGTTAGTAAAAGAGCTTGAAGATAGACAGGTAAATAGTAGTGACATAATTGCCATCCAACAGTCTCTACAGGCAATTTGGCTGAGTGCTAAAGGTGATGACGATTTAGACTCTCTTTTGTGTCCGGACAATGCTACCTTAAAGAGTGAATCAGCTCTAATTGAGGAAATTATCGATTGCAATAATATTAATTGGAAAGACATTCTTCTCAAGTTCGTAAAAGAGTTGGCGAGAAGAACATCAGAAAGGTGGTTTTTGCTTAACACAGATTGGGGTTTTATTTTAACGAGAGCTTATATAATGCCTTATATAGATGAAGAAGATGAGGAAATAGTTGACAACAATAACGATTTAGACTGGAGATAAAAATGTCTAACTCCCTCGATAGACTATTTAGTTTTTGGCAAGTTTTTGAATTTTTTCAGAACTTACCAGAAGTTGACCTCTTTAACGAGCAGGGCGAAGAATCCAGAACTCGCATGACAAACGAACGATTGGAAAGACACTCCGTTTATACAGAGCCTTATTTTGCCTTTAAAAGTTATAAAGGAAAACTAAATGTTGCTGATAGAAAGAGAATTTTCTTTTGCCGCAGCCATATTGGCGTTATAAGAAAAAAGAAAATCGTAGAGAAAGTCTTAAACCATTTTGGTGCAAACCTGGAACAGAGTGAGCAGGATGAAAAAGATAGAATAGAAAATGAGTGGCTTTATCTTTTTTCTGTTGTGGCAAATTCCGACAACAAAATTATTGGCGTGCCTATAGATGTTCTTAATACGGAAACCAAAACGAAAGCAACACAATTAGCTGTCAGGGTAAAGCCTTTTTGGTTCTACCTATCAAATTTCCTTAAAGGGGATAAAAAAGCTCTAACGGCAAGTGCATTAATGGAGCAAGTAGAATTATTTAACGAAAGACTGTCGGAAAAATTTAAATCGTGTTTCAATACTTACTCTTATTGGGTTTTGGATACTTCATTTATAATGAAGCTTGCTGAATTTTGGGATGCGGAGGAAAACCCATTTCTATATTATTTGAAAAAGAGCGACTACAATCTCATAATAGGCATATATAATGGCGTTATAAGAGAGCTTGATGAACTAAAAGATAAGGGTGGACGCCAAGGAAATGAGGATGAAAAGGAGAAAAGGAAAAAGCTTGCCTTAAGAGGTTTAGGTTGGATTAACCAGCTTATAAGAACAAATGAATACACTCCTAAAGGGGATAGAATTAGTGGAAAACACATAAAAATCATACCCCCATCCCATGAGTTATTCAGGAGTCCCTTTAGTAAAATTGATTTTATTGCTTTACATAGAAAACTGAAACCTGAAAGCAACCTTAATGATGTTGATGAAATGGTCATAAGGATAGCAAAATATGTAGCAGAATACGATTCTCCTGATAATATAGTTTTGCTCACTACAGACACTACCATGAGTTTATATGCTTCTGAATTAGGAGTATTCTCAACAGGTCTTTTGCCTCAAGCTTATGAAAGAGAGCAAAAGGGTTTAAATGAACAAGTTGCCAAAGAAATGGTTAAACACTTTATAGAGTGGATGGGGTTTGAGGACATTCTTTCTGTAAACGATTTTGAATATTCTATTGTATCCTCAGGGAAAGCTGTCGAAAAGGATAAATTTTTCGGTGAAGTTTACAGGGAAGTTAGCGAATTACCATCCTTTTTTGTAAGTGAGCTTGACCTTGCGAAGAAATATTTTGAAGAGAGTGAAACACTGAAACAATATATACTTGGAAATCCTAATAGCAAAAAACTCAATCCAGAGGTGGAGTCCCTCATACTTTCTCCTGAAAACATACCGCCTGCAAGGTGGCTCACAGAGGTATGGGCAAAGCCATTTTTTAACCAAGCATTAGCTTTATCTGAAATATATCGCAGGTTCTTAAAGAATACAGAGAACGGTATAGTTAGCGTTAACGGTCCTCCAGGAACTGGTAAAACCACAATCTTAAGAGATGTGGTCGCAAATGTAATAACTCAGAGAGCTTATTATCTTGCCAAGGATATTATAGAGGGAAAACCAATACTTGAAGAAGATGATTCATCTCTGGGAAAATTTTATAAGTTCACTGATGAAAGACTCTGTGATTATAATATAGTTGTTGCCTCAAGCAATAATAAAGCAGTTGAGAATGTGTCAAAAGAACTCCCTTTAATGAGTAAA
>JALVWL010000086.1 GCA_027034965.1 Candidatus Omnitrophota bacterium | reverse complement strand
TACCGCTGTATTTATAGATTCAGTAAGGGTTATCACCAATATATCTAGCGGCAGGCTCGGTTTTTTGCTCTATTCCAGACTGAAAGATAGTTATGACATCGATCTATTGGTCTCTTGTTCTACCTGCTTTGATTGGCCGGATGAGGCGAAGAGGTTTTTTACGGCCGAGGAGCTTCTTTCTCTGATTAAGTCCCTGGATAAAAGTTATGATCTGGCAGTAAATCTGGCGGCTATATCTGATTTCTATGTGCGATCGATTCGTCCGGGAAAGATCCCTTCGGATAGGCCATGCAGTATTGAGCTTGTCCCAAGGGAGAAGTTCTGGCCGTATTTGCTGGATATCTCGGATGGCCTGGTCCTGTTCAAGCTAGAACCCAGCCTTTCCCTTGCCGAAAAAGAGGCGCAACAATTGTGTTCCAGGAGTGGTAAAATAAGGTTTGTGGTTGCCAACAGTCTTAAGGCGGGCAGCTACCAAGGGAAGATAGTATCAAAGACATATACTTCGGATCTTATTTCTGGTCGCGAGGAGATGGCAGAGAGGATTTCTAGGGAAATCAGGAATATCCTGGGAGGTTGTAATGAGACGGTTGATTATTAGCACAATAGTCTGGTCCCTGTTATTTTTTCTGACTGCAGATGTTTCCCTTGCCTTCTGGGTATGGACACCCAAGACAAAGCGCTTTGAGTACGCAAAGGATGCAGGAAAGGATACGCCTAAGGCGCAGGCAGAGTTTGCCAAGGAGAAAAAGGAGCCCCAGGAAAGGCTGAAGGAATGGAAATCCTTGCTTTCAAGGTTTCCCAGGAGTCCTCAGGCAGCAGAGGCCCTCTATAACATAGGCCGTATATACGAGGATATGCATATGTATTATATGGCCCATAGGTATTACAAGCGTCTTATAAAGGAATATCCATTTAGCGAGTATCTGCCCCAGGCAATAGAAAGGGAATACAAGATAGGGTTAAGGTTCCTGGAGGGATACAGGAGAAAGTTCTGGGATATAACCAAGCCAATAGAGAATCCTGCCCCTGAGATATTCGATATCGTTATTGCCAGTTCCCCTTATAGTGAATATGCGCCTGCTGCCCTGTATTATAAGGGGCTTTATTATAAGAAAAAGGGGCTTTACGAGGATGCACGAGAGGCCTTTGAATCCCTACTAAAGACCTATTCCAGCAGTAAATGGGTGGATAAGGCCGAATACCAGATAGCGATGTGTTATTTTGAGATGTCAAAAGACCCCTCTTATGACCAGGAATTTACGGCCAGGGCAAAGAATTCATTAAAGAAATTTCTGGCCAAGTATCCCAACAGTTCTTTTAGGGAAAGGGCAGAGGAAATGTTGAGCGCACTGGATGAAAAGGAGGCCGCCCATTTTCTAGAGATAGCGCAATTCTATCTCAAACAGCAGCGTTATAAACCTGCAGGGCTTTACCTAGATAAAATCCTCTCACAATATCCTGGCACCAAGGCAGCAGAGAAGGCAAGACGATTAAAGGAGTCTCTGGATAAGAAATGAAGATAGATTATCTGTCTAGGCTTAGGCGGCTTCAATCTGTCCTTGAGATCGGAGAGGCCGTCCTGATTAGCCGGGAATCCGATGTCTATTATTTTAGCGGCATTGAATTTGCCTCTGATGCCAGGTTATTGGTTACCAGGAAGAAGGCCTTTGTTATCTCAGACAGCAGGTATCGCTATGAGTTGTCTATGCTCGCTCCTGCCTATAGTCCTCGGGAGATAGAATTAGATCTCCCGAATACGCTGAAGATCATCTGCCCTAGGAGGATTCGTAGACTATACATAGACCCTTTATTGCCGATTAACGAATATCAGGATATTGCAAAGGCGATGAAAGGGATAGTCTCGGTTGGCAAGGACATCTTTACCAAGATAAGGCGGATGCGAATGATAAAGGATGCAACCGAGATTGCTATTTTGAAGAGGAATTTTAGATTGCATAAGAAGTTAATAGATAGTTGGAGGGCCAGGGTGGAGGGGCTTACAGAGATCCAGGCCGCTCGGCTCTGGAAGGTAATGGTCCTGGAGGCGGGTTGTGAAGATGAGGCCTTCCCTTCGATTGTTGCAGCGGGGAGTTCCTCTAGCTTCCCTCATTATAGGCCTTCTGGCAGGCGTGTAACTTTAAACAAGGCTTTGCTTTTTGATTCTGGTATAAGCAGGCATAAGTACAAAACCGACTTGACGCGTATTTTTTTTGTCGATAAAATGGGCCAGCGATATAGGGAATATTTGAAGATTGTCAAGGAGGCCCAGGAGGCGGCCTTTTCTCTTATAAGGCCAGGGGTGCGTTTGCGCGATCTGGACATCAAGGTGCGCTCTTTTCTAAAGCAATACGGCCTGGATGGTTATTTCATCCATTCCCTGGGCCATGGTCTGGGGCTGGAGGTCCACGAATTGCCTCGCGTATCCTCGAGCTCCCAGGCTACTGCTGTGCCTGGGATGGTCTTTACTGTGGAGCCAGGCATCTATATCCCTGGCAAATTCGGCATAAGAATAGAAGATGTTGTCTTGGTAAAAGAAGATGGATATGAATTGCTTTGATAGGAGGTAGTTATGCTGGGTATTAATGAGTTATCGGTTGGCAGGACAGTAAAGATAAACAATGATGTCTTCGTTATCACTAATCTTGAACACGTAAAACCTGGCAAGGGCTCGGCATTTGTCCGTACAAAACTGCGTAATCTCAAGACAGGAAGCAGCATTGATATAACTTTTAAGGATGGAGACAAGATAGAGCCTGCCTTTGTTGAGGATAGGACCCTTACCTATCTGTACAATGCAGGGGATATGTATTACTTTATGGATCAGGAGTCTTTTGAGGAGGTGGTTATCCCTGCCGATATCCTGGGCGAGCATGTTCTGAAGTTTTTGAAGGAAAACCTGGATGTAAAGGCCAGTTTTTACGAAGGCCAGATCGTCTCGGTTTCTCTTCCTAATTTTGTGGTTTATGAGATAATAGAAACAGCTCCAGGGGCAAGGGGAGATACAGTGAAAAATGCCCTGAAGCCAGCGACTCTGGAGAATGGCACGGTCATACAGGTGCCCTTATTTGTAGAACAGGGCACAAAGGTGAAGGTAGATACCAGGACAGGCCAGTATATTGAGAGGGTCTAGATTGGCTTGGCAAGTTTTGAGGATGAAGAAGGGAGAAGGAAGCAT
>JALVWL010000085.1 GCA_027034965.1 Candidatus Omnitrophota bacterium | reverse complement strand
AACGAGCACGTAGTAGGGCCTGCATCAGATATAATGGTGCGCCTGACTGATGGTAATGAGTACCGCGCCAGGGTCGTGGCAGTGGACTACAAGGCAGACCTTGCTGTGTTGAAGGTGGATGCGCCCCAGCTGTTGAAGGCCGCTGAGCTTGGTGATTCGGATAAAGTCGAGATCGGACAGTGGGTGATGGCAGTGGGTAATCCCTTTGGTATAGCCTTTCAATCTGCTGAGCCCAGCTTGAGTGTGGGTATCGTGAGCGCTGTTCATCGTTCCCTGCCAGAGGCAATGTGGAGGGGACGAAACTACGTGGACCTCATCCAGACCGATGCAGCGATAAATCCAGGCAACAGCGGCGGACCATTGGTGGATATGGATGGCAGGGTCATAGGGATAAACGTTGCTATTGTAAGCCCTAGTGGCGGTTCGGTTGGTCTGGGCTTTGCCATCCCTATAAATGCCGCGCGTAGGGTGATAGACAGCGCCCTAAATGGCAAGCCCCTTGCCTATGGGTGGATAGGAGTCTCGGGTCAGGATGTCTCTCCCAGGCTTCAGAAGTACTTTGGCCTGGATGCCCCAAAGGGGGTGCTGGTTGTTTCGGTTGTACCTGGCGGTCCAGCGGATCAGGCGGGCATAAGGGAGGGCGATATCATCCTATCCTTTGACGGCCGTCCGGTAAGAGATATACAGGACCTGGTGAAGTACGTATCCGAGACACCCATAGGAAAACAGGTAATAGTAGGTGTCCTGAGGCCGTCGGGTCAGGTCAATGTTTCTGTAAAGGTTGCCAAGCATGGTGAAGGGTTTGTGGATATAAGGGGCGCCAAGGGCTATAGACAGGTAAATAGGCATAAGAGATCTTCTGCTACTGTAGAGTTGAAGGGTATGGTTCTGGCAGAGTCAGGCGGCAGGGTGGTTGTGGTGGATGTCAAGCCTGATTCTCTGGCAGAGTTTGCGGGCATACAGAAGGGCGATGTGGTCCTGAGGATCAATGACAGTATCATTGAATCTATAGAAGACGTTCGCGCTATACCAGAGGATGAACTGGAAGGAAATGTCTTGATAAAGACGAACCGTGGTTTTTTTGTGATATTGTCAAGATGAAGATAGCAATTGCTCAATTAAACCCCTGTGTAGGAGATATCAAGGGCAATCTGAAACTTGCGCTTTCGGCAGTTGATGAGGCGGAGAAAAATAAGGCCTCTCTATTGGTTTTCCCTGAGATGTTTCTCACTGGCTATCCCCCCGAGGACCTATTGTTTCGCAGGTCCTTCCTGGTAGAATGTGCGAGCGCCTTAAAGAGGTTTTCCCGGGGTGTTAAGGGAAAGAGGGTTGCGGTGGTAATGGGCCTTCCCTGGCAGGATGGGGATGGCCTGTATAATTCTGCGGCATTCATCAGAGATGGCAGGGTAATTGATGTATATTTTAAGGGGCTCTTGCCTAACTATGGTGTGTTCGACGAAAAACGCTATTTTCTAGAAGGAAAGAGGAAGTGTATATGGCAGGTTGGGACTATGCGCTTTGCGCCAACGATATGCGAGGACCTATGGGACCCCGATTCTGGGATAGTGCCTAACCTAAAGAATGAATCCCTTGACTTTGTGGTCAATCTTTCGGCATCCCCCTTCCATATGGGCAAGATGAGGCAGCGTCTGAATGTCCTAAAGAAGGCCTCAAAGCGGCTTGGTGCGCCTGTGGTCTATGTCAATCTTATAGGTGGTCAGGATGAGCTCATATTCGATGGTGGGTCTATGGTCATCTCCTCTTCAGGCCTGGTATCGTTTATTCCCCAATTTAAAGAGGGGGTATTCTATACCTCGATGCCGGTCTCTGGTCGTCTCATTACACCGCGATTTCCTCGAAGGGAAGAGGAGGCATTCTATGCCCTGGTTATGGGCGTCAGGGACTATACTCGCAAGAATGGATTTTCTAAGGTGATAGTGGGTTTGAGTGGTGGAATAGATTCCGCACTAACCGCAGCCATAGCCGTAGAGGCCCTTGGTAGAGAGAGTGTGGTTGGGGTATCTATGCCGTCCAGGTTTAATTCTCAGCAGACCCAGGATGATGTCCGTAGGCTGTCAGAGAATCTCGGTATTGATTGTTATTGGATCCCTATAGACGATATATTTTCACAGTTTCTAAATGCACTGCATCCATTATTCAAAGAGACGGAATTTGATAAGGCAGAGGAAAACATCCAGGCCAGGATAAGAGGGACTATATTGATGGCGATCTCGAATAAGTTTGGTTGGCTTGTCCTGACGACTGGCAACAAGAGTGAAATGAGCGTTGGTTATGCGACGCTATATGGTGATATGGCGGGTGGCTTTGGGGTCCTCAAGGACGTACCCAAGACACTGGTCTGGAGACTGGCTAGGTTCTATAACAGGTTAAAAAAGCGAGAGGTTATCCCCAACAGTATTATTCGGCGTCCGCCCTCGGCTGAATTGCGCCTTGATCAAAGAGATGAAGATGCCTTGGGTTCTTATTCTATTCTGGACAGGGTGATAGATATGTATGTCGAGGAGCACCGTCCTGTAGATGAGATAATATCGACGGGAATAGATCCAGACTATGTCCGCAGGGTAGTTAGAATGATAGATAGGGCCGAGTATAAGCGAAGACAGGCCCCGCCAGGGATTAAGATAACCCCCTTGGCCTTTGGAAGGGACTGGCGTATGCCGATAACCAAGGCACTGGATTGATTGAATCAAAATATTATTGCCTTGGTATATCTGGATTGATATAATTGCATTCCAGCCTGAATATATAGAGGGATGTTGTAACCAGTTAGGAGGGCGAGATGTGCAAGATAATATCCGTAAAGGGTCGTGAGGTATTGGATTCCAGGGGAAATCCAACGGTTGCAGTGGATGTATATGTAGAGGGCGGTATAAGGGGCAGTGCTATGGTCCCTTCGGGCGCATCTACTGGTAAGTTTGAGGCGCTCGAATTGAGAGATGGCGATAAGTCCAGGTACAGGGGCAAGGGTGTATTAAAGGCAGTCAAAAACGTAAATGAGCATATTGCCCCGCGTCTTGAAGGCCTTGAGGTTACTGACCAGGCCAACATAGACAGGGTTATGCTCGAGCTGGACGGGACCAAGAATAAGTCGGCCCTTGGTGCCAATGCCATTCTCGGGGTATCTATGGCGGTTGCCAGGGCAGCTGCAAGTGCTCT